>JAEHDK010000398.1 GCA_016880465.1 Micromonosporaceae bacterium | reverse complement strand
GCCGAGGTGCTCGCGGAGCTGCCGCTGCGCGCCGCCGACGACGCGACGGTGCGGCAGGCGCGCGAGGCGGTAGCCGGCGCGGCGACCCGGATGGGCCGCGCGATGCCGGCGGTGAGCCTGCCGCAGGTCATGGCGGAGAGCCGGGAGTCCGCGCATTGGGACGACGTGGCGTCGCGCTGCCTTACCTGCGGTAACTGCACAATGGTGTGTCCCACCTGCTTCTGCACCACCACCGAGGATGTCACCGATCTCACCGGCGAGCATGCCGAGCGGTGGCGGGTATGGGACTCCTGCTTCTCCCTCGACTTCACCTACATGCACGGCGGTGAGGTGCGCACCAGCGGGCAGAGCCGTTACCGGCAGTGGATCAGCCACAAGCTGGGTACGTGGCACGAGCAGTTCGGCTCCTCGGGCTGCGTGGGCTGCGGCCGGTGCATTGTGTGGTGCCCGGTCGGCATCGACATCACTAAGGAGGCCGCCGCCCTCGTCGCGCTGCGGCCTACCGCATTCGGGCAGCACGTTGTTGACCAGGACTGAGCGGACCGGGGAGCGAGCGATGACAGCTCAGACGCAGGCCCGAGTGGCGGCTCACCCGTTCTTCGCCGCCCTCACTTCACACCAACGCGCGTTGCTGGCTGAACACGCCGGCCCGCACTCCTTCGCCGACGGCGATCGTGTCTTCGCTCAGGGTGCGGCCGCGGACCGGTTCTGGCTGATCGAGACCGGTAGCGTCGCGGTGGACATGCGGGTGCCGGGCCGCGGCGACCAGGTCGTAGAGACCCTGCCCGCGGGCACGGTGCTCGGCTGGTCTTGGCTGCATCCACCGTACCGGTGGCATTTCGGTGCCCGGGCGCGCGAGCGTACCGAGGCCGTTGTCTTCGATGCCGCGGCCGTACGCCAGCGCTGTGCGGCCGATCCCGTGTTCGGCTACGCGGTGCTGGCCTGCTTCACGCCGGTCATCATCGAGCGGATGCAGGCCACCCGGTTGCGCCTGCTGGACCTGTACGCCTCGCCGAACGAGATCGCCCGGGCCGAGGCGGGCCAGGCCGGAGGCCAGCCATGACCGGGTCCGCCCAGGCGGCCCGGGCCGTACCGGCCGACCCGGCGGTTCCCCGGTTCTACCGGGTGGTCTCCCGGCGGGAAGACACCTACGACACAGTAACCGTGGAGCTGGCCGAGCCGACCGACCCGCTGCCGGCCTTCGCGCCGGGGCAGTTCGCGATGCTGACCGCGTTCGGTATCGGCGAGGTGCCCATCTCGCTGAGCGGCTTCGGCGACGATGGCGACGGGCTGGCTCTGCGGCTGGGGCACACGCTGCGCTCGGTCGGCGCGGTCACCCGTGCCCTGCACGCGGCCGGGCCCGGTCAGCTTGTCGGGGTGCGCGGACCCTTCGGTACGAGCTGGGACGTGCCGTCGGCGGCCGGCCACGACATCGTGGTTGTCGCTGGTGGCATCGGCCTGGCGCCGCTGCGGCCGGTGCTGCTGGCCGCGCTGGCCGACCGGTCCGGCTATGGCCGTCTACTGCTGCTCGTGGGCGCCCGCAGCCCGGCGGACCTGCTCTACACCGACGAGCTGCACGACTGGCGGGAGCGCGGCGTCGAGGTGGCGGTCACCGTTGACCGGCCCGATAACGGCTGGCCCGGGCACGTCGGTGTAGTTACGACGCTACTCAGGCCGGCCCGGGTGGTCGCGGAGCAGACGGTGGCGTTCGTCTGCGGGCCGGAGATCATGATGAGGTACGCCGCGGACGCGCTGGTCGGGCTGGGCGTGCCGGCGAAGCGGATCCGGGTGTCGCTGGAGCGCACGATGCGCTGCGGCGCGGGCTGGTGCGGGCACTGCCAGCTCGGCCCGCTGCTGCTGTGCCGGGACGGGCCCGTGGTCACCTACGACCGGGCCGTCGAGCTTCTGCGCGTACGGGAGCTTTGATGGACGCGCCCACGCTGGCCGTATGGAAGTTCGCCTCGTGCGACGGCTGCCAACTCACCCTCCTCGACTGCGAGGACGACCTGCTGGCCGTCGCCGGCCGGGTCAGGATCGCACACTTCCTGGAGGCCACCCGCGAGGTGCTGCCCGGCCCGTACGACGTGTCGCTTGTGGAGGGTTCCATCACCACGGCCGAGGATGCCGAGCGAATCCGCCGTGTCCGGGAGATGTCCCGCACGCTGGTGACGATCGGGGCCTGCGCGACGGCGGGCGGGGTGCAGGCGCTGCGCAACTTCGCCGACGTCGAGGAGTTCCGGTCGCTGGTCTACGCCCATCCTGAGTACGTGTCCACACTGGCCACGTCCACCCCGATCGCGGCACACGTCGACGTGGATTTCGAGCTGCGCGGCTGCCCGATCGACGGACGCCAGCTCCTGGAGGTGATCACCGCGCTACTGGTCGGCCGCAAGCCGAACATTGCCTCGCACAGCGTCTGCTTCGAGTGCAAGCGGCGCGGCAACGTGTGCGTCGTCGTGGCGCACGGCACGCCATGCCTGGGTCCGGTGACGCATGCCGGGTGTGGGGCGCTCTGCCCGGCCCACAACCGGGGCTGCTACGGCTGTTTCGGACCGATGGACACACCGAACGCGGCCGCGCAGGTGGCACTGTTGCGGGCCACCGGGATGGCCGACGGCGATGTCGAGCGAGCCTCCCGCACGTTCAACGCCGGTACGCCGGCCTTCATCGAGCTGTCCCGAGTGACCACGAGACGCGAGGCGCACCGTGACGCACCGCTCTGATCGGACGTTGGACGTCCGCGCACTGGCCCGGGTGGAGGGCGAGGGCGCCATGCACGTGCGGGTACGCGGAGGGAGCGTCGAAACGGTTCGGCTCGAGATCTACGAGCCACCCCGCTTCTTCGAGGCGTTCCTGCGCGGCCGGCGCTACACCGAGCCGCCCGACATCACCGCCCGGATCTGCGGCATCTGCCCGGTGGCCTACCAGATGAGCGCGTGCGCAGCGATCGAGGACGCCTGTGGCGTGGTCGTCGATGGGGCGATCGCCGACCTGCGCCGGCTGCTCTACTGTGGAGAGTGGATCGAGAGCCATGTGCTGCATATCTACCTGCTGCACGCACCGGACTTCCTCGGCTACCCGAGTGCGATCGACCTGGCCAGGGACCACCGCGACCTGGTGGAGCGGGGGCTGGCGCTGAAGAAGGCCGGCAACGACGTCATGGAGCTGATCGGCGGTCGGGCCATCCACCCGGTCAACGTGCGCGTCGGCGGCTTCTACCGGGCGCCCACCCGACAGGACATCCGGGCCCTGGGGGAAAAGCTGCGCGTCGCACTGGACCAGGCGCTGGACACCGCCCGGTGGGTGGCCGGATTCGACTTCCCCGACTTCCACCACGACCACGAGATGCTCGCCCTCACCGAGCCCGGCCGCTATGCCATCGAGCGCGGCACCGTCGTCACCACCGGCGGGCTTGCCTTTCCCGTGACCGCCTTCGAGGAACACGTCATCGAGGAGCACGTTGCGCACTCCACCGCGCTGCACGCGCACCTGGCTGGCCGGGGCCGGTATCTGACCGGCCCGGCCGCCCGCTACACCCTCAACCGGGCATGGCTGTCGCCGCTGTCGCGGCAGATCGCCGACGAGGTCGGGTTGGGCGTACGGTGTGACAACCCGTACCAGAGCATCCTGGTCCGCGCGGTAGAGGTGGTGTACGCGGTGGAGGAGGCGCTGCGTCTCATCGAGGCGTACGAGCCGCCCGCCCCGCCGCATGTGGACGTGCCGCCCCGCGCCGGGATGGGGTTCGGCGCCACCGAGGCGCCACGAGGGGTGCTGTTCCACCGCTACGGAGTCGACGCCGACGGCCTGATCACCTCCGCCCGGATCGTGCCGCCCACCTCGCAGAACCAGGCCAGCATCGAGGACGACCTGCGCCGCTTCGTCGCCGACCGGCTGGACCTGCCCGACGACCAGCTCACTCACCAGTGCGAGCAGGCTATCCGCAACTACGACCCGTGCATCTCCTGTGCCACCCACTTCCTGGACCTCACCGTGGACCGGTCGTGACAGGGCGGCGCGTAGTTATCGGCGTGGGCAACGACCTGCGCCGCGACGACGGATTCGGGCCGGCCGTCGTGGAGCGGCTGCGCGGCGACGGGGTACTGAGCGCCGCGGGTGTGACGCTGGCGGTCACCGACGGCGAGCCGAGCCGCCTGATCGACTTGTGGGCCGGCGCGGAGGTGGCTGTCGTGGTCGACGCGGTGCGCTCGCCCGCCGATCCGGCCGGCCACTGCTACGAGCTCGGCTATGACGAAGTGGTCGGGCCGGTCGGTGCCGCCGCGAGCTCGCACGGCGTGGGCCTGGGCAGCACCATCGAGCTGGCCCAGGCGCTGCACCGCCTGCCCCGCCTGCTCGTGGTGCTTGCCGCCGCCGGCCGCGACTTCGGCTTCGGCCCGGGTCTGAGCCCGGAGGTTGCGGTCGCGGTCGCCCCGGTGGCCGCGCGGGCGGCCGAGGTGGTGACCTGAGGTGACCGGGTTGGCGCCCAAGGACGTGGCCGGCCGGCAGGCGTGGTCGATCCGGGTGCACGGCACAGTACAGGGCGTGGGGTTCCGGCCCTTCGTCTACCGCGTCGCCACCGGCCTCGGGCTGGACGGCTCGGTCCGCAACGTGGACGGGGATGTGCTGATCGAAGCGGCCGGCCCGGCCGCGGCGCTGCGGGACCTGGCGCGGGCGCTGCACGGCCAGCTGCCGCCGCTGGCGGTGGTCGAACGGGTGAGCGTGTGGCCGGCGCCCGTGGCCACGGCGGCCGGCACCGGCTTCACGGTGGTGGCCAGCGGCCGCGATGCGGCCGCGTCGGGCAGCCTTGCGGGCCTGCCGGCCGACGTCGCCACCTGCTCCGACTGCTTGCGCGAGCTGTTCGACCCGGGCGACCGCCGATACCGGTACCCGTTCATCAACTGCACCAACTGCGGGCCGCGGGCCACGATCGTGGACGAGCTGCCGTATGACCGGGCGCGTACTGCGATGGCCGCCTTCCCGCTCTGCCCGGCGTGCGCGGCCGAGTACGCCGACCCGGTCGACCGGCGCTTCCACGCCGAGCCGGTGGCCTGTGCCGCCTGCGGCCCGACGCTGTCCTGGTTTGCGGCCGGCGACGGGCCGGCGCAGCCCTCGCTCCGCGGTGAGGGGGCGCTCGCGGCCGCGGTCGAACTGATCGGCGGAGGTGGCGTCGTGGCGCTGAAGGGTCTCGGTGGATACCAGCTCGTCTGCGACGCCACCAGGGCCTCCACTGTGGATGCATTGCGCGCGGCCAAGCGCAGGCCACGCAAGCCGTTCGCCGTGATGGTGGCCGACCTGACGATGGCCGCCCGGCTGGCCCACCTCAGTGGCGCCGAGGCTCTGCTCACCTCGGCCGCCCGGCCCATCGTGCTGCTGCCGGCCAGGGCGGGCGGGGTTGTCGCCCCGGGTGTCCATCCCGGCACCGGCCAGGTCGGCATCTTCCTGCCGGCCACGCCACTGCACCACCTGCTGCTGCACGCGCTGTCCCGGCCGCTGGTGGTGACCAGCGGCAACCTCGCCGACGAGCCGATCGCGATCGAGGATGGCGATGCGGTCCGGCGGCTGAGCCCCGTGGCTGACGGGTTTCTCTGCCACGACCGGCCGATCCGGGCCCGCTACGACGACTCGGTGGTACGACCGTTGGCTGGCGCGGGCCGAACGGTGGGGCCGATGCGAGGGGCCGTGCCGATGATCGTGCGCCGGGCCCGCGGCTACGCCCCCGAGCCACTCGCCCTGCCGGTGCCCGCGGCTCTCCCGGTGCTCGCGGTGGGCGCGCAGCTCAAGCACACCTTCGCCCTGGCGTCCGGTGACCGCGCGCTGATCGGGCCGCACGGCGGAAGCCTCGACGACGCGGACTGCCTCGCCGCCTTCCACGCCACCCTGGCGCAGCTCTGCCGGCTGCATAGGGTCGCCCCGGAGGCGGTGGCGCACGACCTGCACCCGGGCTACCTGTCCACGCAGTACGCCGCAGGCTGGCCGGCGGCGGCCCGCATACCGGTGCAACACCATCACGCACATGTGGTCTCGTGCGCGGCCGAGCACGCCCTGACGGGCCCGTTCCTCGGAGTCGCCTACGACGGCCTGGGGTTCGGGGACGACGGCACGCTGTGGGGGGGTGAGGTGCTGCTCGCGTCGTACACCGGCTACCGCCGGCTGGCGCGGTTCGCCCGCGCGCCGTTGCCCGGCGGCGACGCCGCGCTGCGTCGCCCTGCCCGGATGGCCCTGGGGGACCTGTTCGGCGCCGAGTTCCCGGTCGGCCCGGCGGCTGCCGGGCACTTCCTGGCCCGACTTGACCCGCGGGAGGTCGCGGTCGTCGCTCGGATGGTCGAACGTGGTGTGAACAGCCCAGTTGCGTCCAGTGCGGGGCGGCTCTTCGACGCCGTGGCAAGCCTGCTCGGCGTGTGCGACGACGCCAGCTACGAGGGGGAAGCGGCGGTCCGGCTGGAGGCGTTGGCCGTCCAGGACGCCGCCCGGTCCGACGGGCCGGCCGAGCTCCCGTGGCGCATCACCGAGGTGGGCGGGCTGTCGGTCTACGACTGCCGGCCCACCCTCGCCGCCGTCATCAGTGGGGTGGCCGCCGGTGAGCCGGTCGCCGGCCTGGCCGCCGCGTTCCACCGCACGGTCATTGCGGTGACCGTGGAGCTGTGCGCGCGAGCAGCCCAAGACACCGGCGTACGACAGGTGTGCCTGTCCGGCGGATGCCTGCAGAACCAGATCCTCGCCGTCGGCCTGGTCGTGGCTTTGGACCGAGCCGGTCTCACCGGCTACCTACCTTGCCGTGTCCCGCCCGGCGACGGCGGGATCAGCTATGGGCAGGCCGCGGTGGCGGCCGCGCGCAGCATGGAAAGGAGCTGATCCGCGTGTGCCTGGGCATCCCGGGTGAGGTCATCCAGATCAGCCTCGACGGCGTGCTGATGGGTACCGTCGACTTCGGCGGTGTCCGCAAGGACGTGTGCCTCGCCTACGTGCCGGACGTGGCACTGGGTGACTACGTCATCGTCCACGTGGGATTTGCGATCACGATTGTCCACCGGGAGGAGGCTCAGCGCACCCTGGACGTACTGCGCGCTATGGGCGACGCGGTCGAGGCCGAGCTGGGCCAACCGTTGCCACCTCGAACGGCGGCACCATGAGGTACCTCGACGAGTACCGCGACCCGCAGCTCGCCCGGGTCTTGCTGGACGAGCTGCACCGAACGGCCACCCGGCCGTGGTCGCTGATGGAGATCTGTGGTGGGCAGACCCACACGATCGTGCGGCAGGGCATCGACGAGCTGCTGCCCGTCGGCGTCCGGATGATCCACGGACCCGGCTGCCCGGTCTGCGTCACTCCACTGGAGACACTGGACCGGGCGATGGCCATCGCCGAGCGTCCCGACACTGTGCTCACCAGCTTCGGCGACATGCTGCGCGTACCCGGCTCCGGCACCGACCTGCTTGCGCTCAAGGCTCGCGGTGCCGACGTGCGCGTGGTCTACTCCCCGATGGACGCGGTCAGCCTCGCCGTGGCCAACCCGGGCAAGCAGGTCGTCTTCCTCGCAGTCGGGTTCGAGACCACCGCGCCGGCCAACGCGATGGCGGTGCTCCGCGCTGCCGCGCTGGGCCTGCCGAACTTCAGCATGTTGGTCAGCCACGTGCTGGTACCGCCCGCGATGATGGCGCTGCTGGACTCGCCCGACTGCCAGGTGCAGGGTTTCCTGGCGGCGGGCCACGTCTGCACGGTCATGGGCTGGACCGAGTACGAACCGATCGCGGCCCGGTACCGGCTGCCGATCGTGGTCACCGGGTTCGAACCGCTGGACCTGCTGGAGGGCATCCTGATGGTGGTGCGACAACTGGAGGCCGGCCGGTTCCAGGTGGAGAACCAGTACGTCCGCGCGGTGCGCCGCACCGGCAACACGTCGGCGCAGGAGGCGATCCGGACCGTGTTCCGGGTCACCGATCGGGCCTGGCGCGGCATCGGCACGATCCCGTCCAGCGGGCTGGCGCTGGCCGAGAGGTACGCGGAGTTCGACGCGGCCCGGCGGTTCGAGGTCACGTCACTGTCCGCGGTGGAGCACCCCGAGTGTGTGGCCGGCGAGATCCTGATCGGGGTGAAGCTGCCCACCGACTGTTCCGAGTACGGCACCCGCTGCACGCCGACCACCCCGCTCGGCGCCCCGATGGTTTCCAGCGAGGGCACCTGCGCCGCCTTCCACAACGCCGGCCGCAGGCGGACCGACACCATCCTCGGAGATACCCGATGACACTGCCCTGGTCGAAGTCAGGCACCAAGCAGGTCGGCTTGTTGACGTTCGGCGAGCTGTACGGCGCTGCCATGTCGGCCGGCGTGGCAGGCAGTCCGGTCGGATCGGACGGCCCTGCCGGAAGGATGGTGCCCTGGTGACCAAGGTGGACATGGCGGCGGCGACGTGCCCGGTGCCGCTGCTGGAGACCGAGCGGGTCCTGCTCGGCCACGGCTCTGGTGGTCAGCTCTCCGCGGCCCTCATCGGCACGCTGCTGGTTCCGGCGCTGGGTGCGGCCGCCCCACCCGGCCCGCTGGAGGACGCCGCGGTCGTGCCCGTCGACGGGGTGGACCTGGTGCTCAGCACCGACGCGTACGTGGTGAGCCCGCTGTTCTTCGCCGGCGGGGACATCGGCATGCTCGCCGTGAACGGCACCATCAACGACCTGGCCATGCGGGCGGCCATGCCGCTGGGGCTGGCCATCGCGTACGTGGTGGAGGAGGGCCTCGCCGTAGACGAACTGCGCCGGGTCGCCACGTCGGTCGGCGTGGCGGCGCGGGCCGCCGGCGTGCCGGTGGTCACCGGCGACACGAAGGTGGTCGGTCGCGGCGCTGCCGACAAGATCTTCGTTGTCTCCACGGGGATCGGCCGTCGCCTGGCCGGGGCGGCCCCGTCCGCCGCCGGCGCGCGACCCGGCGATGCCGTGCTGCTCTCCGGTGCCATCGGCCGGCACGGCATTACGGTGCTCAGCGCGCGCGAGGGGCTAGGCTTCGACACCGACGTCTGCTCCGACACCCAGCCCTTGCACCTCCTGGTCGAGGCGATGGTGGCGGCCGGCGGTCACGCGGTTCACGCGCTGCGCGACCCGACACGGGGCGGCCTGGCGTCCGCCCTCGGCGAGATCGCCGCCGCATCCGGCGTGGGCGTCGAGATCGAGGACCGGGCGGTGCCGGTGCCGGGGCCGGTCGCTGCGGCGTGCGAGATGCTCGGCCTGGACTCCGCCCATGTGGCAAACGAGGGCTGCCTGGTGGCGTTCATCGCGCCGGAGCGAGCCGAGGCGGTCCTGGCGGCCATGCAGGCCCGGCCAGAGGGGCGGGAGGCCGTGCGCATCGGCACGGTCGTCGGCGAGCCCGGCCGGGTGACCGTGCGTACCGCGATGGGTTCTCACCGGATACTGGACATGCTCATCGGCGAGCAGCTCCCTCGGATCTGCTGAGTCGCCATCCACAGTGGAGCACCGGCTCGTGGATGGCGGTGTCTCGCCCGCGACATCCTTGAGTAGAATCGGCCCGCGGCGTACCGCGGGCCGATTGCCGGTGGGTCGTCAGAGCGTGTAGGTGCAGGCGTAGGGCGTCCAGCCGGAGTATCCGTAGGCGTTGTAGGCGCGGATCGCGAAGCACATGTAGGTTCGGGAGCCCAGCCCGGTCCGGGTGAATGTCGTGACGTTGGCGCCCACGGTGAAGTAGTTCACCCCGTCGTAGATCTGGAACCCGGTTTCGTTGGTGGAGTTGTCCCGCCAGGTGACCCGGATCTGGGAGGTGCTGATCGGGGTGGCGGCCTGGTTGGACGGCGCCGCGGGCGGCGCGGGCGTAGTGGTGCAGGCCCACGGCGTGGGCGCCGACGGCCCGGCCAGGTTGTAGGCGCGTATGGTGAAGCACATGTACGTGCCGGGGGCCAGCCCGGTCCAGGTGTACGAGGCGGTGTTCGCGGCCACGTACCGGCTGGTGACGCCGTTCCAGATCTCGAAGCCGGTCTCGTTGTAGGATTGGTCGGTCCATCCGACCCGGATGCTGGTGTCGTTGACAGGTACGGCGGTCTGCCCGGTCGGGGCGGCCGGGATCGTGGGTGTGGTAGTACAGGCCCACGGCGTGGGCGCCGACGGCCCGGCCAGGTTGTAGGCGCGTATGGTGAAGCACATGTAGGTGCCGTTGGCCAGCCCCGTCCAGGTGTACGAGGTGGCGTTCGCGGCCACGTACCGGCTGGTGACGCCGTTCCAGATCTCGAAGCCGCTCTCGTTGTTGGATCGGTCGGTCCATCCGACCCGGATGCTGGTACCGCTGTCCGGTGTGGCAGTCTGCCCGGTCGGTGCGATCGGGACGGTAGGTGTGGTGGCGCAGGCCCATGGCGTGTAGGCCGAGGCTCCGGCCAGGTTGTAGGCCCGCACCTGGAAGCACATGTACGTGCCGTTCGCCAGCCCGGTCCAGGTGTACGAGGTGACGTTCGCGCCGACGGTCACCGTGACGACACCGTTGTTGATCTGGAAGCCCGCCTCGTTGGTGGACCGGTCGGTCCAACTGACCCGGATGCTGGTGCCGCTGGCCGCGGTGGCCGCCTGACCGGTCGGCGCGGCGGGCACGGTGGGCGTCGTCGCGCACGCCTGGGTGCTCCATGGCGAGGAGCCGGCAGCGCTGTCCGCCCGTACCTGGAAGCACATGTAGGTTCCCGGGGCGAGGCCGGCCCAGGTGTACTGCGTCGTGTTCGCCGGACGATCGACGGTCGTTACCCCGTTGGAGACCGCGAAGCCGGTCTCGTCGCTGGAGTTGTCGGTCCAGGTGACCTGGATCCGGGTGGCGTCCAACGGGGTGGCGGTCGGATTGGTCGGGGTGGCTGGCACCGTCGGGGTGACCGTGCAGGCGTACGGCGTATCCGGCGAGTTGCCGTCGCCGTTGTACGCGTGCACGGCGAAGCACATATACGTGCCTGGGGCGATACCGGTCCAGGTGTAGCTGGTCACGTTGGCGCCGACAGACGCGTAGCTGACCCCGTTGTAGATCTCAAACCCGGTCTCGTTGGTGGAGTTGTCGGTCCAGGTGATCCGCACGCTGGTGGCGGTCAGCGGGGTCGCGGTCGGGTTGGCCGGTCCCATCGGCGGACATCTGTCGGCCAGGTACCCGGTCAACGCCGGCCGCGGGAAGGTGTCGTCGTCGTACAGGCCGAAGTGCTGGTTGGGATCATAGAAGTCGTGCAGGGTGAACCAGGTCGCCGCGGGCACGATGCCCGAAGGAGCCCATTGCGTGTTGATGAGGGCGAATGCGTTGACCAGGTTGTGGCACTGGCTCGGCTCGTTGAATGTCCCGTTGACGGCCCATCCGAACTCGGTGATGTAGATCGGCAGGGAGAACGGCGCGTAGAGGTCGTTGAGGAAGGCGTTCAGCGGGGCGTGGCCGGCCTCGCCGTCCGCGATCGCGCCCACGTACGGGTGGGCACCGATGCCGTCGACCGCGCCAGCCAGGTCCGCGTAACCGCCGTACCCGTTGGCGCCGATCTCCGTGCTCACCGTTTCCAGGTAAGGAACCGGGTCATTCGGGGTGATCCCGCCGCTGATGACGAGGTCACCGCCACCGCAGTCACGGATCTGCCGGGAGGACAGCCCGAGGAGCCGCGCGAAGTCCTGCGCCGACAGGAGGGTGGCGGGTTGCGTCGGTTCGTTCCAGATCTCCCACACATCCACCTGCGCGTAGGCCGGGCTACACGCGACGGTTCCGGCCGCGGCGACGAACCGCGCCACGTCCAACCCGGCGCCGTACACGAACTCGTTGCTGAGCAAGCCGATCACCCGGATCTGCGGCGCCTTCTGCGACAGCTCGTCCAGGATGCCCTGGTAGGCGGCCGCCACATCGGCGCAGATGGTGACATCGCTGCCGCCCGCGGCCCGCAGGTCCAGGCGCACCCAGCTGGTCCGGGCGAGCAGAGCCGTGTTGTTCAGGAACAGGCTCATCGGTGCGTTGCGGTTGCAGGTGGCCAGGTCGATCGGCTGGCCGAACTGGATGCCCTGAGCCGGCGGCGCCTGCGCCGCCGCCGGCGAAGCGGTCAACACCATCGCCGACAGCGCCACCCCGGTCGCCAGACCCAGCGTGCGCCCGGCCCGCCAACCCACCCTATCCGATCGCATGCGCGGCCTCCTTTGCCGATGTGCCCCAGTGCACCTGCCGATCGGAGGCGGCGCCGCCGGCGCACAGACCCGTGCAGGTGCTACCCAGCGCGGTGCCTCGCCGACGGCGCCGTCGCCCGGCGAGGTCAGGCCCCCGGTCCTCGACGACACCTCCTCGCGAACAGGATCAGCCACCGAGCCGTTCACGGCCAGGGACAGCGCCCTGACAACGCCCTGACAACAGGCATGGCATCGACCGATACTCAGTGCATGAGTCGGCGAGGCGGTGGAGTGCTCTACAGGCGAGGCATGCGGGCATGAACGCCGATGACTTCGCTTCCCTGCTGCGCGGCGCCCGGCGGGTAGCCGGGATGTCGCAGCAGATGCTCGCCGAACGAGCGGGGCTCAGCGTCGACGCGGTTGCCGCACTCGAGCGGCGGCGCCGGCGGCCCCGCGCAGCGACGATAGGTGCTCTTGCCGACGCGCTGGGACTGTCCGGTGCTGATCGGGAGCGGTTGGTAGGGGCTGCGGTGGTCTCCGGCACCGACGGCATCGAACCGGGGGCCCGGATGCGGGACCGCGAGCAGGCGACCCTCAACGGCACGGCCGGTGCGATGCAGGCTCGACCGCGGCCGGTCCCGGAGGAGCTCCCGCACGATGTCGTGGGCTTGGTCGGCCGGGAGCGCGAGCTGACCGAGCTGGCCAGCCGGGTCGACCCAGACGGCCCGCGGGATCCCGGCTCCGTCCCGATCGTGGCGATCACCGGGGTCGCCGGCGTCGGCAAGACGGCGCTCACCGTCCACTTTGCACACCGGGTTGCCTCGCGGTTCCCTGATGGGCAGCTCTACCTGGACTTGCGAGGTTTCGACCCGGACCGGCCGCCGGTGCCGAGCGGGGAAGCGCTGGCCCGTGTGTTGCCGGCGCTGGGCATCGAGCCGGCGGCTATACCCGATGACGTCGATGCGCGGACAGCGCTCTACCGATCGGTGGTGGCCCGCCAGCGGCTGCTCGTCGTGCTCGACAACGCCGCGAGCGCCAACCAGGTGCGTCCGCTGCTGCCCGGTAGCCCCACATCCGTCGTGCTGATCACCAGCCGGAACCGGCTCGCCGAGCTGGTCGCGACCGATGGCGCGGACCATCTGGAGGTTGACCCCCTGGACGGTACATCCGCCGCCGCGCTCGTCGCATCGGTTGCGCGCGGGGTGACACTCCACCCGCAACAAGCGCGCCACATCGCCCAGCTGTGCGGTCACCTCCCCCTTGCCTTGCGGATAGCCGCCGCACGGCTGGTGGTCGGTAGCCATCGAGTAGCTGAGCTCGTCGAGGCGCTCACCGACGCGCGTCGCTGGCGGACGCTGGACCTCGGGCCGCATAGCGTCAGCGTCCGGGCCGCCTTCGACCTGTCCTACCGTGCCCTGTCGGCACCGGCGCAGCAACTGTTCCGGCGGTTGAGCCTGGTGCCGGGCCGCGACTTCCTGGCCGACGTGACCGACGTCCTCGTCCCCGGTCTGGGCCACGACGCCGTTGATGAGCTCATGGCCGCCAACCTCGTCGAGCATCACCCGACCGACCGGTACCGGATGCACGACCTGCTGCGCAGCTACGCGCTGGAATGCCTGCAGCTGGACGAGCGGACTGGGGCGCGGGAGTCGGC
>JAEHDK010000397.1 GCA_016880465.1 Micromonosporaceae bacterium | reverse complement strand
GGTGTACGCCCAGCAGGCCGCGGCACTCAACTCGGCCGGCGTCGTCGAGCCAACCAGCCGCTCCGCGCTCATCGCCATCGCGGCGCTGATCGGCGCCGGCCTGCTGACCGGCGCCGGCCGGAGGCTGCGCGTATGGCGCCGCTACGGGGGCGTGTTCGTGCTCGTCGCCGGCATCTCGGCGGCGCTCGGCGCCTACCAGTTGGCCGCCGTCGGGCACACCACGTACTACTTTGAGAAGAGCCTGCACAGCGTGGCCGTCGTTCTGCTGGTCGGTATCGGCGGCGTCGCCCTGCTGTTCCGACCGCCCCGCGAGCCGGCCCTGCTGCCGGTGCCCTCGCAGGGGCGTGCCTGGCTGGCGAACGCGTTTCCGGCCGTCTCGCTCAGCGTCGCCATCCTGGCCGCCCTCGGTCTCATCGTGCAGGACTCGCCGTACCGGCCGACGAGCAGCTCAGACAACCCTGGTCGCCCGCGGGCCATCGATGCGTCGGGACGAAGCACGGTGCCGTCCGCGCGGATCATCCTCCGGGCGGCCGACCGGACGCCGCCCGGGCACACCGACCCGGTCCTCATCGTCGGGCAAACGGCGTACGAGAGCTACCAGCTCACGCTGTACCTGAACGCACTGCAACGGCGGTCCGGGATCGTCGCCCCGCTGCTCTACAACCACGCCCTGTTGGAGGCGCAGACTCCCGAGCAGTTCGCGCCCGTCTTGCGCCGGGTGTCTGGACCGGTCGTGGTCTTCATTACCAACCAGGACGCCGTCGCGTTCGTCGAGCGGCTCCGGCAGGCAGCGCCGGACGCCCAGCTCGTGGTGATCGACCTGCGGTCCGGGTAGCCGCGCCGCCGCTACAGCCGGCCGTCGTGCACGGCCCGGGTGACCCACGGGATCACCTCGTCGAGCATCTGGTCCAGCGTCGTCGTGGCCTCGAAGCCGAGCATCTCGCGGGCCTTCCGGACATCCGGTACGCGGCGCTGCACGTCGTACTCGAACGGGTCGTCAGACACGTACCGCAGCGGCACGTCCGGGCCCTTGATCTTCCGCCAGATCAGCTCGGCAAGCTCCAGCACGGTCGTGGACTGCGCCGTGGACAGGTTGAAGTCCTCGTTGCGGGCGGCCTCGTGCTCCATGGCCGTCACGATGCCGCGGGCGAGATCGCCGCCGTACGTGTAATGGCGCACCTGGCTACCGTCGCCCAGGATGTGCAGCGGGTCCTGGCCCTTGACGATCTTCTGCACCAGGTCCGGAACCACGTGCGACATGGCGAGCTTGACGTTGCCGGAGGGCACCTCCGCCTCGCCCAGCGCCCGGCCCTCGCCGACGCCGACGCAGTTGAACGGCCGCACGATCGTGTACGGCAGGCGGTACTGGTCCCACGCGGCCCGCGCGTAGTACTCGACCGCGAGCTTCTGGAAGCCGTACGAGGACAGCGGCGGAGGGATGCGCCGCTCGTCACCCTCGGCCGACGGCCAGTGTTCGGTCGACTCGAAGACCATCGAGGAGGACAGGTAGGTCACCTTGCCCAGCCGGCCCGTGCGGTGCGCCGTGATGGCCGCGTCGCAACACGCCGCCATGATGCGCTCGTTCGTCGCGAGCAGGTCGTACGCGTACGCGTGGAAGTATGAGATCCCGCCGATCATCGCTGCCCCGGCGATCAGATGGTCGCAGTCGCCCAGCAGCTCGGTCAGCAGCTCGGCGTCGCGGGCGTCTCCCTCGACGAAGTGGTACCGCGGGTGGCCGTCGTAGCCGTGGCTCACCGGCCCGTACTTGGAGTAGTTGTCCACGCCGACGACCTCGTGGCCGCGCGTGAGCAGCTCCGCCACGACATACCCGCCGATGAACCCGGCGGATCCGGTGATCAAGACCTTGGCCACAACTGCTCCCTCATGACTGCCGGTCAGGACGCCGGCTGCTCGGTGGAACGCACGACATCCTCGGCCGGCGCGCTGGGCTCGACCGCGAGGTGCTTTGCCCGCCAGCTAGCCAGCTGCTGCGAGCTCATCCTGCGGCCGTAGGCGAACCGGTACCACCGCAGGTACGCGGGCAGCCAGCGGGACATCTGGAAGTTGGACACGCCGAAGGCCCGGTCGAGCCAGATGGTCGGGATCTCGGCCACCGGCCGCCGCAGCCGGGTCGCCTTCGCGGTCAGCTCCAGCCCGATCTCGAAGCCGGACCGGCTGTCCACGCCGACCTCCCGCAGAAAGGCGGTGGAGTAAGCCTTGAAGCTGTTCGTCGCGTCCCGGGTGCCGACCCGGGCAAAGGTGCGCAGGGTCCGCCCGGCCAGCTTCGACATGAGGCCCTTGCAGAACGGGCCGCCCACCTGCTGCCCGCCCGGCATGTACCGGGAGGCGGCCGCGACGACGACGCC
>JAEHDK010000396.1 GCA_016880465.1 Micromonosporaceae bacterium | reverse complement strand
GGTTGTGCAGCACGTAGGTGCTGCCGTCCGGCGCCACCAGGGTCACGACCAGGTCACCGATGTACGTGTGCACGATGTGCACCTCGACCGTGCTCGTCGAGGACGCGTTGCCCGTGCACCCGGAGATCGTAATGAGACTCTCCACAGTGGACAGATCCGGGATCGTCACGTTGTTCGGGTTGGTACCCGAGCAGCCGGCCGGACCGTTGACGGTCAGCGAGTACGGCGTGGTGTGCGTCGCCGAGGTGCCGGTACCCGTGATCGTGATCGGGTACGTGCCGGCCGGCGTCGCCGCCGACGTGCTGATCGTCATCGTGGCCGAGCCGCCGGAGGTGACCGAGGCCGGGCTGAAGCTGGCCGACGCGCCACTGGGCAGGCCGCTCGCCGAGAGGCTCACGGTCTGCGGGCTGCCGGACGTGGTGGCCGTGGATACGGTCGCGGACACCGAACCGCCCGGGTTCGTGGCGCCGGAGGTCGGCGAGACACCGATCGAGAAGTCGTTGCCCGGTACCCCGTTGTTCACGAACAGCAGCCGGTTCGGCGAGCCGGTGCCGGGGTTGGCCACCACGCCGGTCGTGGAGTCGGCGACCATCCGGTCGCGGACCTGCTGCGGGGTGAACGACGGATTCTGCGCCAGGATCAGCGCCGCCGCACCGGTGACGTGCGGGGTCGCCATCGACGTGCCGCTGATCGTGTTCGTCGCGGTGTCGCTGGTCATCCAGGCCGAGGTGATGCCCGTACCCGGCGCGAAGATGTCCAGGCAGGTCCCGAAGTTCGAGTACGACGTGTCGCGCGAGTCGGACATCGTGGTCGCGCCGACCGTGATCGCGTTCGGGGTACTCGCGGGTGACCGGGTGCACGCGTCGGCCAGCTCGTTGCCGGCGGCGAGGCCGTAGCTCACGCCGTCGGCGATCGAGTTGGTCACCGCGTCGTTGGTCGCCTGGTCGAAGCCGCCGCCCAGGCTCATGTTCGCGACCGCGAGCTCACCCGGGTCGTGGTCGCCGGTCACCCAGTCGATGCCCGAGATGACCTGGGCGAAGGTACCGGACCCGGCACAGTCAAGTACCCGTACGCCGACCAGGGTGACGCCCTTGGCGACACCGAACGAGCTGCCGCCGACGGTGCCGGACACATGCGTACCGTGGCCGTGGCAGTCATCCGCGGTACCGCCGTCGATCGCGTCGAACCCGCTCACCGCACGCCCACCGAAGTCCTGGTGGGTGAACCGGATGCCGGTGTCGATGACGTACGCGCGTACGGTCGACGCGGTCGTCGGGTACGTGTACGAGTTGTTCAGCGGCAGGGCCCGCTGGTCGATCCGGTCGAGCCCCCAGGACGGCGTCGGGCTCTGGGTCGCCTCCAGCTGTACCGAATGGTTCTGCTGTACGTACTTCACCGCCGGGTTCGCGGCGAGCCGCTTGGCCGCGGTCGCCGACAGGTGCGCCTCGAACCCGCGCAGTGCGTGCTGGTACGTCCGGGCGACCGAGCCGCCGTAGCGGGCGGTCAGGTCCCGTGCGCTGGCGTCGACGCCGCCCGCCGGCACCGCGCTGTCCTTGAGCACCGCGACGTATGCAAGCTCTCCAGCCAGTTACGGAGTTGCCAAGTCGAAAGGCAATCATCACGGTTATACCCCTCGACGATCGTTCGATCCTGATTCTTGATACTGACGAAATCGCCCAACTCCAGACATGCCTGCACCTTCACCAAGGCCTTATTCGCGTCG
>JAEHDK010000395.1 GCA_016880465.1 Micromonosporaceae bacterium | reverse complement strand
CCGCCCGGCGGCGCAGCCGGCCGTGCCGACCGGCTCGGTCCGGGGCAGCGCCTCGCCCGCGGACAGACGCTCACCTCGCCGGACGGCCGATACCACCTCAGGCTTCAGGCGTCCGACGGCAACCTCGTCCTCATCGAGGACGGCAAGGTGGTGGTGTGGCATATGGGCCCATCGCCGGATGCGGCCTCGTTGACCAACCAACTGGACGGCAACCTGGTCCTGGCCCGCACGGACGGCACCCCGATCTGGGCCTCCGGCACCGCCGGCAAGGGTGGCTCGACGCTCTATCTGTTGGACGACGGCAACCTCGTTCTGCTGGACCCGGCCGAGAAGATGCTCTGGGAGAGCGACACCGGCAGCAACCGGTGACCGGGTCGTGATCCGGTCGGGGGCACCCGAGGACGGCCGGCGGGTCGTGACCGGCAAATCAGGACGAGGCGCCGCTGTAGTGGCGCAAGCCCAACCGCCAGCAGACGCGGGTGACGATGGCCAGCGTGCCGGCCAGCGCCGCGGCACCGGCCAGCGTCGGCCAGGAGAGCTGTCCGGTGAGGGCCTGGGCCGGCACGGTGACCGCGAACCCGACCGGTACCACGGCGGTAAGCCCGATCCGCAGCCAGCTCGGATATATGCCGACCGGCCACCGTCCCGCCTGGTAGATGCCGTCGAACGACTCGACGAAGGTGTCGACCCGGACGAACCAGAAGGCCGTCGTGGCGAGCAGCAGCAGGAAGCAGTAGACGATCACGGCGGCGAAACCGAGCGCGGCCAGGAAACCGAGCACTGCGAGGAGGCCGGGCCCCGGCCGCAACTGCGCCGCGCCCACGCTCATGACGATCGCGCCTACCAGGATGTCGACGGCCTGCCAGAACCGTACGGCGCGGATGCTCACCAGCAACTGGGCGTCGACCGGCTTGGCGAGCACGTAGTCCAACGTGCCGTCGGCGACCTCCTCCATGAACTGCACCACGTTTGGCTTGATCACTGCCTGGACGAGGCCGCCCAGGACGGTGAAGACGCCGAGCACCACCAGCAGCTCGGGCCGGCTCCAGCCGTTGAGCTCGTCGACCTGCCCGTACACCAGCGCCAGCACGACCAGCCCGGTGCCGGTCGCCAGCAGCGACTGGAAGAGCTGGAGGAAGAAGTTCACCCGGTACTGCATCTCGTACATCGCGACCACTCGAAGGTGCAGCGCGATGAGCCGCAGGGTGCGCATCAGTTACCCACCGCGGAGTACCGGCGCACCGCCGCGCGCCAGGTGAGCGCCAGCAGGCTGGAGCCGATGCCGATCCACAGCAGCTGGGTGCCGAGCCCGGTCAGCAGTGTCCGGGTGCCCAGCTGGCCGACCAGCGCCTCGATCGGGAACCCGAAGGTCCACTTGAACGGCAGGTAGCCCGCCACGGTCTGCACCCAGGACGGCATCAGTGCCATCGGCACGAGCCGGCCGGAGAGCATCAGCTCGGCCACGATGTAGACCTCGAAGAGGGCCGCGACCCGGGTGGTGAAGAACGTGATCAGGCCGATCAGCCACTGGAACAGCGAGCGGACCAGATAGGCACCCCAGATCGCGACCGCGAACACCGCGATCTCCACCGGCTCGGGGTGCAGCTCGGGCCGGAACAGCAGGACCAAGGCGGCGGCGATCGGCAGCCACATCGTGAACCACACGACCTTCCAGCCGGCGAAGTACGCCAGGTCGTAGTGGATCGGGTGCGCCGGGCGCAGCAACTGTCCGGACATCTCGCCGCTGCGGATCCGCCACTCGAAGCCGTACGGCGTGAAGACCACGTTCATGTTGCGTACGAGGGTCCAGGCGATGAAGTAGGCCGCGAGCGTGCCAGGCGTGTAGCCGCCGACCGACCCGCCCTTCGCCTGCGCGACCGCGGTCCAGACGGCCAGGTAGACGACCGGTTCGGTGAGGAAACCGATGAGCGACATGACATTGCGCATCCGGTACTGGGACTCGCGGGCCACGGCCATCCGCGCCTGGGTGCGGTAGAGGTCGAACAGGGCGCGCGGGCGGCTGGCCGTACTGATGCGCTCGCTCATGCCGGCGGCCGGGCCGCGGCGAACAGCAACTCGATCACGTCCTCGATCGGCGGATCTTCGACGGTCAGATCGAGCACCGTGTGGTCGGCGAGCAGCCGCGCGGTGACCAGCGGGGTCTGCGCCTTGGGCACCCGCAGCGTGACCCGGTCGCCGTCGCGTGAGCGCACCTCGCCGTAGCCGGACAGATCAGCGCCCGAACCGGCCAGCGTGACATCGAGTTCCTTGTACGCGGCGAGGCTGGTGGCGAGGGTGGCGAGGTCGCCGTCGAAGAGAATCCGGCCGCGGTCGATGATGATCACCCGCTGGCACAGCGCCTCGACGTCGGCCATGTAGTGGCTGGTCAGCAACACGCTGGCGGAGTGGCGCACGTTGTACTCGGCGATGAACGTACGGATGCGCTTCTGCATCGTGATATCCAGGCCGAGAGTAGGCTCGTCGAGGAAGAGCACCGCGGGACGGTGCAGCAGCGCCGCGGCGAGCTCGACCTTCATCCGCTCACCCAGGGAGAGGTTGCGCACCGGCTTCGTGACGAGGTCGCCGAGGTCGAGCAACTCGACGAGTTCATCACGGGTACGGCGGAACTCCGGCCACGGCACCTGGTAGATCGCCCGGTTCAGCTCGAACGAGTCGGCGGCCGGGATGTCCCACTGCAACTGGTTGCGGTTGCCCATCACCAGGGACATCCGCCGCAGGTACTCGCGCCTACGTCGGGCCGGCGTCTCGCCCAGCACCCGTACCTCGCCGTCGGTCGGGTGGAGCAGGCCCGACAGCATCTTCAGCGTGGTGGTCTTGCCGGCGCCATTGGGCCCCAGGAAGCCGACCACCTCGCCGGGCTCGATGTCGAACGAGATGCCGTCGACCGCGCGCACCTCCCGGTAACGGCGGTGGAACAGGCTGCGCACGGACTCGCGCAGGCCCGCCTCGCGCTCGGGGACCTTGAAGATCCGGCGCAGGTGGGCGACGTGGACGGCGAGCTCCCCCATGCGACCTCCAGGCAGTGCGGCGGCCGCTAGTCTGCCCCGCGCGGGCCGATCCCGCCAGCGGTAATCGCCCGGTCGCGCCGCAGCCGGCTGACCGCCGCCGCCGCGCCCGACGCAAAGCGACGCTCGAGGCGTCCAGTGTCGAGAACCAGTGTCGAAACTTGGCGGCTCGTCTGGTTACCGGTAGATACGCTCCGTGGGCATGGACCGCGGTATGGTGCTCATTCCCGGCGCGAGGCTCGGCCCGCACCAGCCATTGCTCTGCTACGCCTGGCTGGCCGGCCGCGCCCGCGGCGCGGCGGCGTACCATGTCGAGTGGCCCGCCGACCGGCCCGCGTTCGCCGGTTCGGCCGACGCCGCCCAGTGGGTGATCGGCCAGCTGACGGCCGTGCTCGACGACTTCCCGGTGAGGAAACCGGTGCTCGTAGGAAAGTCGCTGGGCAGCTATGCCGCGGCGCTGGCCGTCGACCGCGGCCTGCCGGGCATCTGGCACACACCGCTGCTGTCCGACCCGCACTGCGTCGCCGCGCTGCGCCGGGCGAGCGCGCCGTACCTGCTGACCGGCGGCACCGCAGATGCATTGTGGGACGGCGACCTGGCCCGCAGGCTCACCCCGCACGTGGTCGAGATCCCCGGCGCGGACCACGGCCTGATCGTGACCGGCGAGCCGCTCGCTCGGTCCGCGGCCGCGCTCGGCCGCGTCGTCACGGCCATCGAGGGCTTCCTCGACCGCTGGGTGTGGCCGGGCTGAGCGGCCAACTGTTCGGCAAGCCCGTCCGCGAAGGGAGCGCGAGATGAACACGGTCAGGGTGGACCGGACCGGCGGGACGTACACCGTGGTCCTGTCGCGGCCACCAGCGCGTAACGCCGTGGACGGCCGGACCGCCGAGGCACTCGCCGACGCGTTCGAACGCTTCGAGTCCGACGACTCGGCGGCCGTCGCCGTCCTGTGGGGCGAGGGCGGCACGTTCTGTGCGGGCGCCGATCTGAAGGCCTTCGGCACCGAGCGCGGCAACCGGCTCAGCGCTGGCGGTCGTGGCCCGATGGGACCAACCAGGCTGCGCCTTACCAAGCCCGTCATCGCGGCGGTGGCCGGCTACGCGGTGGCGGGCGGGCTCGAACTGGCCCTGTGGTGCGACCTTCGGGTCGCCGCCGAGGATGCTGTCTTCGGCGTCTTCTGCCGCCGCTGGGGCGTACCGCTGATCGACGGCGGCACGGTACGGCTGCCCCGGCTGATCGGTACGAGCCGCGCCATGGACCTCATCCTCACCGGTCGGGCGGTTGACGCGGCTGAGGCCCATCAGATGGGGCTGGTCAACCGGGTGGTACCCGCGGGCACCGAGCGCGCGGCGGCCGAGGGCCTGGCCCGCGAGCTTGCCCGATTCCCGGCGACGTGCCTCCGCCACGACCGGCTCTCGCTGCTGGAGCAGGAGGGCCTGTCCGAGATGGACGCCATGGCGAACGAGTGGGCGCATGGTCAGGTCTCGCTGGCGACGGATGCCGCCGATGGTGCCACGCGGTTCGCGAACGGTACCGGTCGCGGTGGCTCGTATTGACCATCAGCGAAGTAAGGACCTAGGCTGGCTGGGCCAATGGCACACGGCGCGTGCCCCACACCTGGTCCCCTGATCTCGCTTTGTACCTTTGCCCATTGTGTTCACCAACTCGACGCGCGATGAGTACGCCCACGCTGGGGCCGCGGCTGCGTTAGGGAAGGAGAACAGGTGAACCGATCCATGACGGCTCGGAACCCGCGACGGCTCCTGACAATCGGCACGGCCCTGTTGGTCGCCGTCTTCATTGCGGCACCCGCCCCGTCGTTCGCGTCACCAACCGACAGCGACATTCCGGCATGCGACGCGGACGATCCCGACTTCGGCACGAACTGCGCCGAGCCTGACGAGGAGGAGGACGGGACCGAGCTGCGCGACGGGACGCTCGACTCTCGCCAGATCCCCGGAGATGTCATCACCACCGGCGACCTGGAGCTCGCCGCGCAACAGGCGGCCGCGATCGAGCAGGAGCTCCGTGGGTTGGTCAATCCAAACTGGACGTTCGTCGGACCGTCGAATGTCGGCGGCCGGGTGACGGACATCGCGCCGGATCCCACACTGCCCGGCACGGTCTTGTCGCGGTGGCGACGGCCGGGCTCTGGAAGAGCACGGACGGCGGCGTGACGATGACCAAGGCCTGGCCGGACGACTTTCCCCAGTCGTTGGGCGCGGTCACCGTCGCGCCCAACGGCGATGTCTGGGTCGGCACCGGTGAGGTGAACCCGGGTGGCGGGAGCCTGAGCTACGGCGGTGACGGGGTCTACCGGTCCACTGATGACGGCGCGACCTGGACCCGGGTCGGGCTGGCGGGCTCGAGCACGGTCGGCGCCATCCGGTTCAACCCGCAGAACCCGAACATCGTGTACGTTGCGTCCGGCGGCTCGCTGTTCGCCGAAGGCGGCGTCCGGGGACTGTACAAGTCGACCGACTACGGGGCGACCTTCACCCGGGTCCTCGCCGGCGCGAACGACTTCACCGGCGCGACTGACATCGCCATGGATCCCACGAACTCGGACAAGCTCTTCGTGCCCATGTGGGATCACCACCGGGAGGCGCTGTGCCGGTGCTACACCGGCCCGGGCACCGGGCTGTACCTCACCACGGATGGCGGCGCCAGCTGGAACCGGCTCGAGAACGACCGGATCACGTCGTTCACCCCAGGCGACACGATCGGCTTCGCGTCGAGCACCAGCACCACCACCACCACCGCCCAGGCCCGGATCGGCGTTGCGATCGCGCCGAACAACCCCGACCGGGTGTACGTCACCACCGGCAACTGGTCGCAGACCCAGGCCGGCGCCGGACCGACCCAGCGCGGGTTCCGCGGCTACTACCGTTCCGACGACGGCGGCGCCACGTTCCGCACATTAGCTCCGGCCAACGCCGGCGGCGACACGGTTTGGACGTCGAAGATCTGGGTCGACCCGCAGAATGCCGACCGGCTCTTCATCGCCGGCGTCAACCTGCGAAGCTCCGCCAACGG
Organism: Micromonosporaceae bacterium; assembly: GCA_016880465.1. Taxonomy (GTDB): domain Bacteria; phylum Actinomycetota; class Actinomycetes; order Mycobacteriales; family Micromonosporaceae; genus EFPC-2. The sequence continues at coordinate 6,034 of JAEHDK010000395.1, read as the reverse complement.
CGGGACGACCTGGGCCAACGTGAACAACCTGCACGTCGACCACCACGCGATGGCGTGGGACCCGACGACCCCGGGCCGGGTCTTCGAAGGCAACGACGGCGGGTTCTACCGGTCAACCGGCAACGGTGCCAGCGGCACGTGGACCGAGGCCTTGAACGAGCCCTGGTCGCAGTTCTACACGGTCGACGTCAGCGAGCAGACACCCAACCGGATCGTCGGCGGTACCCAGGACAACGGCTGCCTGCGGTCCTGGAACTCGGCAGGCGTGGTGACCGGGGCGTGGGGCTCGTACGGCGGCTGCGGGGACGGACTCTACACCGTGATCGACCCGAGCAACCAGAACAATGTGTATGCCTGCTCCCAGTTCGGCGTCTGCTCGCGGTCGGTCAACGCCGGAAACAACAGCTCCGGCTTCACCAACGCGACCACCGCGGCTCGGCGCAACTGGCAGACGCCGGTCGTGCTCGACCCGAGCACACCGTCCACTGTGTACTACGGCGGCAACGTCCTGAACCGGTCCACGAACCAGGCGGTGACCTTCGGGCCGATCAGTCCGAGCCTGAGCAACCCGGCATCGGGCACCGACCCGTCGTACCCGTTCGGGACGCTCACCACGGTGGCGGTCGCCAATACCGACGCGAACGTCATCTACGCCGGCACGGATGACGGCTTCCTGTGGGGAACCGAGGATGGCAGTGCGACGTGGACCAGGTTCACCGACGCCGCGCTGCCGGTCCGCTGGGTAACCCACGTCGCGGTCGATCCGGGCAACGCCGACAAGGCGTACGTGACGTACTCGGGTCTGCGCAACGCCGACAACAACGCGCACGTACTGCGCACCACCGACGGCGGCGCGCACTGGACGGACATCAGCGGCAACCTGCCGTTCGCGCCGACCCAGGACGTCGTCGTAGATCCGACCAACCCGAACCGGATCTTCGTCGCGAGTGACCTCGGCGTCTTCACGGCGAACGTGGCGAAGGCCGGAAGCCAGAACCCCACCGTGAAGTGGTACCGGCTCGGCCTCGGGCTCCCGCGTGCACCCGTAAACGACCTCGAGTACCAGGCGAGCACCAACACGCTGTACGCGGCGACCTACGGCCGCAGCATCTGGAGCATCCAACTCGATCGTGACGACCAGTAGCTCCCGGACGCTCGTGGACCGGACGAGTGGCCCGCCGGCCTCGTCCGGTCCGCGATCGGAGCTGGCGACGTACGCGTGCCTGCGGGCTGACGACCGGCCAGCTACCGCTGCGGATTCCCGCGAGGGATCGGGCGGCCGACTGCTGGCGGAAGCCGGCCCTCCCTGGCGCTGAGGTAGACCGCTGTGGACGGGTCGAGCCAACCGGAGACCTGGGACAGACCACCGCGCAGGTATGCCGCTTTGACCAAAGGCATCGGGGGAGTCAAGTCGCTCACCTGGCGCGTGTTACTGCCCACGGGATCTCACGCTTACCCTCATCGGGCGAGATCGCCGTGCTGCGCCAGCAGCCGATGGTGTTGCGGCGTCCAGGGCCAACGCCTGGGCCGAACGGTGGGTGCGCACCGTCCCCGGACTTCGCGATCCCTTGCTTGAGAACAATGCGACGGTCACTCAACGCCGCACGACGATTTCGTCGAGCCCCGGCAACGTGTCCCGTTCCTCGCGCAGCGACCGCGCCACCATTCCGTGGCTGATCCGGTCGGTATCGACTAGGCCGCCCCGGTCCACCCGGTCCAGCTCGACCGCCAGGCCGGCCAGCGCGGACCCGCAGGCGCTCGGCCGCGGCCCGGCTAGGCTCCGACACCTCGGCGTCGGAGCCGGCGACCCCGGAGACCGTTGCCGCAAGCACGACTGCGAACCGCCCGGCACGGTATCCAACTTCCGCCGCGACATCGAGCCCCCTACCTGTCCGTGCCCGCATACACCCAGGCGTTCATCCCCGACGGTCGATGCACCACATGCCGCCCATCGTTCGCCTGCTACGGCCGGTACCGCTTATTGGCGACGTACTCGCCGGTCAGGTTGCCATCATCATCAACCTTCCATGCGCCACGAATCGCGTGCGGCGGCACAGCGCCAAGCCGGTCGTAGTCAGGGTGGATCTCGTAGACCCACCCTCCGGGATGCACGCGAGCCTCGGCCAGCAGATCCGCCGGGAGACTCACCGTGCCCCCCGCCTTCGGCTCACCGCCCTGGGCGTCGCCTGGATGATCGTCCTCGGGGGATTGGTCGGGAGCGATGGATCCACCCTCTCATGCCGTGAGCCGCGCGTCCGATTCGCATCCGGTCTGGACAAGCCGCCGGCCGCCACCGACTTAGCTCACAACGGCGCGGCGGTTAAGTGGTTAGACTCCCGGGACGTGACATCACCACCTACTCCGATCGATGTGGCCCATGCGCTGTTGCGGGAGGGCCCGCTTGGTCGAAGCCGGCTCTTGGCTTGGCGATGGCACAGAGCGACGCGGGCGATGAGGAGGAAGCGCTGCGAACGTACGCGTCGACGTACTCCAGGGCAGAGCGCATCGGCCGCCCGGAGCTGAAGAGCCAGGTGCTGCGCAACTGGGGCCTCGCCTTGAAAGAAGTTGGCGAGGTAGGCCCGGCGAAATAGCGTCTGGGCGAGGCAGTGGTACAGGCTCGCCGCGGTGCCGACTACGAGACACTCGGCCGGGCGGATATTGCCCTTGGCCTCTTCCTCCAACATGAGGGACGGCTGACGGACGCACGAACGGTCTTGGAGGAAGGCCTGTCGGTCCTGGATCCCGTACACCCAGACGCGATCGTTGGACGCAGCCACCTTGGCGCGGTCACGGACGGTCGCACATGCGAGTGCGGCGATCTGGAGAAAACGATCGTGGAAGCGTTCCGCCAGTTCATCACCAGCAGACTGCCCCTCGACCTCCTAGCCAACTTGGATGTGACGATAGGAGGCGGTGACTTCCAGATCAAGGTCGAGCTGCGTCGCGAGCCAACCGAGGACGAGCTCGAACGCCTCAACGGCGTTGTGGACGCGGCGCGGGCCGGATCACGACCTTGTCGCTGGTCGGTGGAGCCGATGCCGCCGAGGTGCAACAGTGCGCGCAACGCGGTACGCCGGACGGGTGGGTCCAACTTGATTCGCCGACCGGATCCGGGCGGACGTGCGCGTCGCATGCGGGTGCGCAGACCGGTAGCCTGCTCAAATGCCAGACGTCCAGTTCATGATTGTTCTCCGCGGATACGACCAGGCGCAGGTAGACGAATTGATCCGGCAGGCCAATCGGGCGTTGGCATCGACCGACCCCGCCGACCGGGCCGCGGTGGAGCGCGAGCTGCGGTGGCCGGAACTGCGGACGCGGATGCGCGGGTACGACCGCTCGCAGGTCGATGCACGGCTGGCAACCCTGGCCGATCAGCTCGCCGCCAGGTAGGTCCTCGCCCGGCGGCGATACGCCGACGCTCGCTGCCAGGAGGCCCGGTAGCAGACCGGCGGCCTCGTTTGGAAACGGCCGGGGTCGAAGCCCAGTGTCGAAGGCCCTTGAAGGGGGAGCGACTAAGCGGCGACCCGGCCCGTTCCGCCCGAGATAGCCCCGGAGGGCTGCACACCCTTACCGTGACCAGATGGATCTTCTCGTGGTGGGCGGTAGCGGTTTTCTCGGCCAAGAGGTCACCCGCCAGGCGCGGCTCGCGGGCGACCGTGTCGTGGCGACCTTCCACAGCCACGCACTGCCCATCGCCGGTGTTGACTGGCGGGCGCTGGACATCAGGCGTCGCGACGACGTCGCCGCGCTGGTCGACGAGACCAGGCCCGCCGTGGTCATCAATGTCGCGTTCCGGCAGACCGACTGGGCAGCCACGGCAGACGGCGGCATGCATGTGGCGGCCGCAGCGGCGGCCGTCGGGGCCCGGCTGGTATACGTGTCCAGCGACGCGGTCTTCTCCGGCGCGGCGGTGCGATACGACGAAACGTGTAGCCCCGACCCCACAACCCCGTACGGCGCCGCCAAGGCCGCAGCCGAGACTGCGATCAAGGGTCTTGATCCGACCGCCATCATCGCGCGGACCTCGTTGATTATCGGAGACGGCGGCTCGCCCCACGAGAAGGTGGTGCACGCGCTCGCCTCTGGCGCCAAGACCGGTGCCCTGTTCACCGATGACGTACGCTGCCCGGTCCACGTCACGGACTTGGCCTCGGCGCTGTCGGAGCTGGCCAGGTCGTCGTACTGCGGCATCCAGCACGTCGCCGGTGCCGACGCCGTCAGCCGCTACGAGCTGGGAGTACTCATCGCGCGCCGGGACGGTCTTGACGAGACCGTCCTGCCCACCGGCCGGCGCGCCAACACCGGTCTCCCGGGCCCCGTCGACGTCCGCCTCGACTGCGCCAAGACCCAGTCACGACTGACCACGCGGCTTCGTGGCGCGCGCACGTTCCTCGCCCCTGCGTCCGGTTGACAAGCCCCACCAGGCGGCACCGATACTCACAGACACAGATCTGACCCCAAACCCGACCGGTCCAGGCGATGTCGTCGTAGGCCCGCGATCACTCTGGTTCGTTGTGGGAATCTCCACCGATCGCATACGGTGTGTTGATGCCCTCGTACGCCAGGTGGGCTACAAGGCCTTCCGCGGCGTGCGGGAGGTTGTGGCAGTGGTCCATCCAGATGCCTGGGTTGTCGGCGACGAAGGCGATGTCGTACGACTCGGCGTCGCCGACGTTGAGCGAGTCCACCCACCACGGACTCCCGGTGGCGCGTACGCCGTCGCGGCTGAGCACCACGGCGTGATGGCCGTGCAGGTGCATCGGGTGGACCTCGCCGCTGTGATTCGAGATGCGCATCCGGACCACGTCGCCTTCGCGGACGACGAACATCGGCACGTCCGGGAACTGGTGGCCGTTGATGGTCCAGAACATGCCTGGACGCCCGTCGAGGAAACCGGGTCGGCGGCCGATGGAGTACTCGAACCGCCGGTCCGGCGCCTCCGGGTCGAACCCCAGCGGCGCAGCGGTGCCGTAGTCGAGCACGTCGAGAGTGTCGCGTGGCCGGGGGGCCGGCTGCACCCCGAATGACCCCGAACCGAGCACGACGCCGGTCGCCCCACCCAGCTGGATCCGGACGGGCTTTCCGTCGCGTGGCATCGTCAGCTCGAGGTCGGCACGCCCGCCGGCGGTGACGAGCACTGCCGAGTTGCGGACGGGTGTAGGTCCGGCAAGGTCCGTGCCGTCCACCGCGATGAGACGGTAGGGCGCTTCGGGGACCCACACCGACATCGGACCGTTGTCCGTGTTGATGACCCGTACCCGCGCCTGCCCGCCGGGCGGCACTGTCACTCGAACGTCATCCTCGAGACCGTTTGTCGTGCGTACGCCGCCGTAGAGGTGTACCAGCGCCACCACGTCCACGACGTCGGGCGGTGGTGCCGCCGATGTGACGACCAGCGCGCCGAGCAGACCGCCACGGACCTGTTCATGGGACATCTGGTGGGAGTGATACCAGTACGTGCCCACCTGATCGGCCATGAACCGGTAGGTGAACTCGTCGCCAACGGCGACCGCGTCCTGGGTGACGCCCGCGACCCCGTCCATGGCGTTGGGTACGTCGACGCCGTGCCAGTGCAGCGTGACCCCGTCCGGCACGGACTCGTTGACGAGCTGTACCTCGACGAGCTGTCCGACCCTCGCGCGGATCGTCGGGCCGGGGGACTGGCCGTTGAGCGTGTAGCCGTCGACCGTGCGGCCGGACGGCAACCGTACCTTTTCGCGACGGGCCGTGAGTGTGACGGCGACATCGGCGGACCGGGCCGGATCCGCGACGAGCGAAGCAAGGCTGCGGCCGGCCGGCGCGTGGCGGGCGTGCGTGCCTTCATCGGCGTGGCCGCCCACGTTCACGTGCCCCATGTCCATCACCGAGTACGTATCCGGGAGCAGGCTCGCCTGCCAGAACCAGGCGACCGGTCCGAGCACGAGCGCCGTGGCCGCGCAGGCAATGGCGAGGCGGAGCCGGCCGGCCCGACGTGCCCGGCCGGCCGGACGTACCCGGCCCATTGACGCGGCCATCACACCGGCGCGGCGACCTG
>JAEHDK010000039.1 GCA_016880465.1 Micromonosporaceae bacterium | reverse complement strand
GTCGTTGAGCACCTGCTCCGCGACCCGCTGCAGGGCGCCGGTGAACTCGGGCAGCCGGGCGCGGACCCGGACGAGCACGCTGCCGTCGGCGGTGCCCGCCGCACCGGCCCCGTCGCCGCGGTCGCCGGTGCCCCCGAGCGCTGCCGTACCGGTACCCGCTCGCGCCTCCTCGACCAGCGCGGTCAGCACCGCGGGAGGCTCGGGGTCGCGTTCACGCATGGCGCGCTCTTTCAGAAAAGACTGTTAACTATTTGGGTAAAATTTCTTACTGAAGTCGATGGCTGTCAAGACCGTGGGCGAAGTTTTCAAACTGTTACCTCTGCGCGGCGCACGGTGGTGCCCGGCCCCGGCTCGGCGCACCGTAGCTGACCAGCACGAATACGGCCAGCCACGATCGTGGCTGGCCTTTGTCCGAATGTACTCGTTGGTCCGGACCGCGGCGGTACGTCCGCCGGGCCCGGGTCGTGGCCGGCTATCCGACGGCGGCGCCGCCCGGCGCCGGCCCGGTGCCGCGGCTCAGGGTGCGGCATCCACTGTGGAGATTGCCGCGCCGAGCACCGCCAGCGCCTCCCGCGCCTCCTCCTCGGTGAGCGTCAGCGGCGGACCCATCCGGATCGTGTTGCCGTAGAGGCCGCCCTTGCCGACCAGCAGGCCGCCGCGCCGGCACTCCTCGAAGACCCGGCCGGTGGCGTACGGGTTGGGGTTCGTCGTACCGGGCTCGACGAACTCGATCGCGATCATCAGGCCGCGGCCCCGTACCTCGCCGACGATCGGGTACCGCCGGGCCAGGTCGCGCAGCCCGTCGAGCAGGAGCGCGCCGAGCCGGGCCGCGTTGCCCTGCAGGTCGTGCGCCAGTACGTAGTCCACGACCGCGTTGCCGGCCGCCGTCGACAGCGGGTTGCCCCCGAACGTGGAGAACGAGATGCCGTTGACCGCGTTCATCACCTCGGCGCGGCCCACGACGCCGGCCAGCGCGAAGCCGTTGCCCACGCCCTTGGCGAAGGTGAGCAGGTCCGGCGTGATGCCGTGCGCCTGGTACCCCCAGAAGTGCTCGCCGGTACGCCCCCAGCCGGTCTGCACCTCGTCCGAGATGAACAGGATCCCGTACTCGTCGAGCACCTTGCGGTACGCGCCGAACATGCCGTCCGGCGGATGCACGAAGCCGCCGACGCCCTGGATCGGCTCGGCGATCAGGCAGGCGACGTCGCCCGAGGTCGTGGTCGCGAGCACCTCCCGCAGGTCGGCCACGGCCGCGTCGACGTGCTCGTCGTCCGAGCGGCCGGCGAACACGCCGCGCAACCGGTCGCCGGAGTGCAGGAAGCTCACGTTGAGCGGGTTCAGCGCGGTCGCCGACCAGGCCCGGTTGCCGGTGATGCCGACCGCGGCGTAGGTACGCCCGTGGTAGCTGTTCCGGATCGCCAGAATCTGGTTGGAGCGGCGGTAGTTGGTGGCCAGCAAAAGCGCGGCCTCGTTGGCCTCGCTACCCGAGTTCGTGAAGAACACCCGGGCGTCCGGGATGCCGGACAGTCGGGCGATCTTCTCGGCCAGCTCGACCTGCTGCCGGATCAGGTACAGCGTCGAGGTGTGCACGACCCCGGTGGCGAGCTGTCGCTCGACAGCCTCCCGCACCTCCGGTACGTCGTACCCGAGCATGGTGGTCAGCACGCCGCCGAAGAAGTCGAGGTAGGTCCGGCCGGCCGCGTCGGTCACCCGGCGCCCGGCCCCCGAGACGATCTCGATCGGCTCGTCGTAGTACAGCGGCATCCACTGGGGCAGGACGGCCCGGTGCCGCGCCAGCAGGTCGTCGGTCATCCCCGGAGCCTACGGGTAGGCGCTGCCCGGTCAGGGGGCACGGGCGTCGAGCCGGTGCACCTCCCGCTCCAGGTGCGCGGCGAACGGGGACTGGCGCTCGTACCCGTCGTGGGCATGGCTGCGGATGCGTGGCGGCCCGTCGCCGCGGCGGTACCAGTCGGTCGGCGGGTCCGGCAGCCAGACGTCGCCGTGCCGGCTCACCACCTCGGTCGGCGGGTCCTCCGGCCCGCGGGCGTCGGGGGTGAACACCGCGCGGCCGATCGGGTCGGTGTGCCGGTAGAAGTTCGTCCAGTGCAGCCCGGCCCGGTCCACCCCGGTACACCGAACGGCCTCGATCGTCGCCGAGTTCACGTAGTGCGGGAAGAACCGCCCGTAGAGGTGCCCGGTCGGGTTGCCGTAGGTGACCACGGACAGCCGGGCACGCTGCTCCGCCGGCAGGTCGGCGAGCTGCGCGAGCGCGGCGGTCGCGACGACGGCGCCCTGGCTGTGCCCGGCCACCACGACCGCGCCCCGGCCGAGCAGGTGCCGCAACCGGATCGCCAGCTCCGGTACCGCGCGCTCGGCGTAGCTCGGCGGCGCGAGCGGGTGGAACGAGCGCGGCCAGAACGTCGCGACGTCCCAACCGATGCCGACGATCCGGCGGGTCCGCGGGCTCCGGATCGCCTGCCGCACGACGAGCACGGCGAGCAGCGGGACGCTGGTCAGCACGCTGCTGGCCAGCCCCGGGTTGGTGGGGAACCAGTCGGGCAGCGGCTGCGGCGCCGGCCGGTCCGGGAACCTGTCCACAGTGGCCAGCAGGCCGGCCCACCCGGCCCCGACGCTGGCGGCGAAGACCGCGAGCCCGGCGAGGACCGCCAGCCAGCCCAGCACGCCGCGGCGCTCGGTGTCCACCGGCCGGGAACGGGCCGCCAGCCAGGCGAGTACGGTGAGCCCCGCGCAGACCACGAGCACGTACAGGACTGTCCACAGCAGATCCGTGCGGCCGAGCCAGCGGCGGCCGTAGTCGACGCTGTAGCCGACCGAGCCGGCGACCGCGACGAAGGCGGCCAGGCCGAGGCCACGCTCGATCCACCGGCTGACGTTGGCGAACCACACGTAGTCGCGCACGGTGCCGAGCCACCGGCTGGGCTTGGTGGCCTGGCCGAACCAGCGGAACCGGCGGCGGACCGGAGTGGCCGCGCGGACCCCGCCCGGCAGTAGCAACCCGGCCCAGTGGCGGAGCTCCGCGGCGAGCGTCGGGAACCGCCGCCACCGGCTGACCAGCCAGCGGATCCCGTAGCTCGTGCCGAGCGAGAGCACCGCGACGGCGGCGATCGCGGCCACCGCGACGATCGTGAGCTGGGCGAGCACCATGTACGCCAGCGGGTACACCAGGCTGCCGGCGGACTCCTCGGTCTGCGGCACGGCGCTCGTACTCAGCCACCGGGCGACCCAGATCGTGATGCCGGCCCACACCGCGAAGATCAGCCACACCGAGATGGACAGCGCGGTGAACGGGCTCGGGATCAGCGGCAGCCGGCGCCTGCCGCGGCGCGCCGAGAACCGGGCGGACGCGGCGACGGCGGCGTGGATCAGGCCCACGGCGTACGTACCGACGACGATGATGTTGAAGCCCTCCAGGATGCCGCCCATGATGCCCGGGTCGTTGTCCGGTACCACCGGCGCCGGCTGGACCCAGGCCAGGTACGCGGCGTACCCGAACAGGCCGAGACCGACGAGCCCGACCAGCCATTGCCGTACCGGCCCGTCGAGGACCGCCCGGCGGCCGCCCTCCCAGCCGGCGATCACGGCGCAGACGGCGAGGTAACCACCACAGGCCCAGGCGGCGCGGCGGACCTCGGCGTCCCGGGTACCGGCCTGGTGGGCGACCGCGACCAGCAGCATCGCCACCAGCACCACCGACGACCACAGGTGCAGCCAGCGGCTACGCCGGGCGTACGCCGCGCCGCGCCAGAACGTCGGCGTGAACAGCGACGCGCCGGGATGCCAGATGTCCGGCAGCCGGCGCTCGCCGCCGTACGCCTCGTACCGGCGCCGGCTCACCAGCGTCAACGCGAACAGCCCACCGATGACGGCCAGCGGGACGATCGAGGCGACGACCACGGCCCGGGCCGGATGCCCGCTGAGCTGCCCGTGCAGCGGCCAGACCCCGCTGGGCCAGCTGCGCAGCCGGCAGCTGCCGATCTGGGTGCACTGCCAGGCGCCCAGATCCATCGCGATCTGCGCGGCGAACAGGACGTACGTCCAGGTCGCCGCGAGCGACACGACCCGGATGAGCGACTGCTGGTACGGCACCCGCCAGTCGATCCGGCGCCCCTCGGTGCGGGGCCGGCCGAGCGCCATCCAGCCGGCCTGGTTGAGCAGGGCGAACGGGACGAGCGTCAGCCAGAGCGCACTGGCCAGTGCCCGCGAGGTCAGCCCGCCCCAGGAGTACGCCTCGCGGTGCCAGCGCGGCTGGCCGTTGACGTGCCGGTCGGTGCCGCGCCACATGCCGGCGATGCGGTCGCCGGTGATCTGCCGGACGTGCGGGTCGCCCAGCATCGCCTGCGGCGGCGTACCGCCGACGCCGTGCACCCGCAGCTCGGTCACGCCGTCGACGCGGACGTCGCGGACCGGCCAGTCGAGATCGCCTTCGGCGACGATCCGGTGCGGGGGTCCGGTACCGGGGATCGGCTCGGTGCGCGGCTCGGCCTCCGCCGGCGGCACCGGCTGCGGCGCCAGCCGCGACGCTTCCGGCGGCACCCGCGACCCGGGTACCGCGCCCGGCACGACCGGGATGCCGCCGGCCGGCGTGGGTTCCTCGATCGCCGGACCGATCGGGGCCGGCGCCGCCGGCGCCGTCGCCGAGCCGGCCAGCACCGCGGTCGCCTCGTCGCTGGCGAGCACCTGGGTCGCCTCGTCATCCGCGAGGCTCTCGATCGGCGCATCGGGGCCGATGAGTACCTCGGTCGTGGGATCCTGCGCGGGACCGCCGCCCTGGTCGTCGATTGCCATCGCCACCACCGTTCGTCGCAGAAACCGTAGGGTCGCGGCCGCCGCGAGTCCACCCCCGCGCGGATCGGCGTTCGTCATCGCGCAGCTAGTCTTCGCGACCGAGCTCCCAGAAGGCCACGGCCGCCGCGGCGGCGACGTTGAGCGAGTCCACCTGCCGGCGCATCGGTATCGCCACCCGGACATCGCTGGCGGCCAGGGCGGCCGGCGACAGACCGGTACCCTCGGCGCCGAGCAGCAGCGCGGGCCGGACGCGGTGGCCGGCGGACAACCGCTGGATCGGTACCGCGCCCGCCGCCGGCGTCAGCGCCAGCACCGCGAAACCGGCCGCCCGCACCCCGGCCAACGCGTCGGGCCAGGGGGCGAGCGTCGCGTACGGCACCGCGAAGACCTCACCCATGCTCACCCGTACGCTGCGCCGGTAGAGCGGATCCGCGCTGGACGGCGAGAGCAGCACGCCGTCGATGCCGAGCGCGGCCGCGCCCCGGAAGATCGCGCCGAGGTTGGTGTGGTTGTTGACGTCCTCCAGGATCGCCACCCGCCGGGCCGCCGCCAGCACGTCGGTCGCCGCCGGTAACGGCCGCCGGTGGAAGGACGCCAACACCCCTCGGTGTACGTGGAACCCGGTGGCCCGGCACAGGACGTCCTGGGTCGCCGCGTAGACCGGCGCGCCCGCGGTGTCGACGCCGGCGAGCTGGTCGACCCGCTTCGCGTCGACGAGGAAGGAGCGCGGTGCGTACCCGGCGCGTACCGCCCGGCGCAGCACCAGCTCGCCCTCGGCGATGAACAGCCCGTGCGGCGGCTCCCACCGGGTACGCAGCTCCACATCGGTCAGCGCGCGGTAGTCGGCGATCCGGCTGTCGTCCGGATCGGTGATCGGCTCGGGCACGCCTGCGATTGTGCCGCCGACTCGGCATCCGGCGTCGCTCGCCTCCGCCTCGACTCCGGCGCGGTCTACTGTGCGGCGCTGCGCGGGATCAGCCGGTTGGCGGTGAACGCCAGGCCCAGGGCGGCGGCCAGGAACAGCAGCGCACCGATCGTACGCAGTAACGGCACGTACGAGCCGGCGCCCAGGACGAGTCCGGCCAACCCGAGCAGGTACCCGTCGGCGCGGTTGAGGTGCTTGGCGCGCAACGTCGCAAGCCCGAGCAGCAGCCAACCGAGCGCGCCGAGAACCGCGCTCGCGAGCGTGATCCAGTCTGTCGTGGCGTTGTACAGGTCGGCGTTCAGCGCCAGTGCGCCGGCCCGGTCGCCACGCTGGTACACCCGCCCGATCACCGGCTCCGCGAGTCCGTGGAGGCCGATGAGCGGCAGCGCGAGGACGGTACCGGACAGGCCCGCGAGGAGCCCGGCGATCGCGGTGCGGCGGCCGCGCGTACCGGCGAGGAGTCCGGTCAACGCGATGAACCCGAGCAGCCCGAGCCAGAACGCGGCGACCGTACCCATGGTGAGGAAGCGGAAGGAGTCGGCGGTGACGTACCCGGCGTACGCGCCGAAGTTGGCGTCCGGGTCGGGTACGTCGGCGAGCCCGATCACCGCCAGCACCACCGCGTACGCCGGCAGCGTCCAGATCGCGGCCCGGCCGAAGCGGCGGAGCGTCCGGGCCCACACCAGGTTGGCGGTGACGGCCCGCGAAGGGGTGGCGCCCGCCACCGCGCCGTCGCGACCGCCGACCAGGCGGGCCGGCCGGGTGCGGTGGCTCTTCACGAGCCGGATCGGCGAGCTGGGCCGGGGAGTCGGTGCGATGTCTGTCATGGCCGCCCGCCTTTCCGAAGGCCGGGCGCATGAGTCGCCCCGGCACCTGTGTTGATCGTGGCAGGTGCCGGGGCGATATGTGGCACTTTTCAGGGTTTGTCAGTACGGAGTCGGGCTTGCTCGGGCTCGGGTCAGGCCGGTTCCCGCTGTTCGGGCATGGTGGTCTCCTCGACCGCCCGCGCCACCGGAGCGTCCGGCGCGGCCGGCAGCTCGGCCGGACCGTTGCCACCCGGGCCGAGGCTGGCCGGACCGTTGCCGCCCGCCGCGGTCGGGCCACCCGACACGTGCGCCTCGGCGGCGCGTACCTCGTCCTCCACCTGGCGGACCGCGGCCGCGGCTTCCTCCGCGGCCGCTCGCGCGTCGGCCTCGGCATCGTCCTGGACGGTCGCGTCCACCGGCGCGAGCGCGGTGCCCGGCGTGGCCGCGTCGGCGTCGACCGGCCGTCCGGGCGTACCGCCGGCAAGCGAGCCGAGCCCGCCGAGCGCCCCGCCGATGCCGTCCAGCGCCTTGGTGAACTCGGCCGGCACTATCCACACCTTGTTCGCCGCACCGGCCGCGATCTGCGGCAGGGCCTGCAGGTACTGGTAGGCCATGACCTTCGAGTCCGGGTTGGCCTGGTGGACCGCATCGAACACGGTACGGATGGCCTTGGCCTGGCCCTCCGCCTGCAGGATCCGGGACTGCCGGTCACCCTCGGCGCGCAGTACGGCCGCCTGCTTCTCGCCCTCGGCGGTGAGGATCTGCGACTGCTTGACGCCCTCGGCGTTCAGGATCGCGGCCCGGCGGTCTCGCTCGGCACGCATCTGCTTCTCCATCGAGTCGCGGATGCTGGGCGGCGGCTCGATCGCCTTGATCTCGACCCGGGTCACCTTGATGCCCCAGCGCCCGGTCGTCTCGTCGAGAACTCCGGACAGATGCCGGTTGATCTCCTCGCGGCTGGTCAGCGCCCGCTCGAGGTCGAGCGAGCCGATCACGTTGCGCAGCGTGGTGACCGTCAGCTGCTCGATCGCCTGGAGAAAGTTGGCAATTTCGTAGGTCGCCCGGACCGGGTCGACCACCTTGAAGTACAACACCGTGTCGATGGAGACCACGAGGTTGTCCGAGGTGATCACCGGCTGTGGCGGGAAGCTGACCACCTGTTCCCGCATGTCCACCTTGGTCCGGACCATGTCGAAGAACGGCACCAGGACGTTCAGCCCCGGCTTGAGCGTGCGGTGATAACGGCCGAGGCGCTCGACGACATCCATGCGCTGCTGCGGTACGCGCCGCACGGACTTGCCCACCGCGACCACCACCAGTAACGCGATCACGATCGCGATGATGGTGAAGAACACTTCAACGGGGCTCAACTCATTCCCTCCAGACCAGAGCGGTGGCGCCCTTGACCTCTATCACCCGGACCCGGGTGCCGGGCTCGAACACCTGCGTCGCGTCGTACGAACGTGCGCTCCACATCTCCCCACCGATCTTCACGAGCCCGCGGTCGCTGTCGACCCGCTCCAGCACCAGGCCCTCCGACCCCTCGATGGCGTCGAGTCCCATATCCGCGTGCTCGGCCGCGCGGTGCAGGTGCCGGGTGATCGACGGCCGCACGCCGGCCAGTGCGAGCAGGGACACGACCGCGAACACGATGCCCTGTACCGCGTAGGGGGCGCCGAGCCCGGCGGCGCCGGCCGCGGCGAGCGTACCGGCCGCGAACATCAACAGCACGAACGTGCCGGTGAAGATTTCGGCGATCGCCAATGCCGCACCCGCGATGACCCACCAGAACCAGGCGTCCACGACTCGATCGTGGCACGCGCCCGCTCGTCCCGGCGACCCCCGTACGGCTGCCCCGGCCGCCGGCACCCACCCGATGCGCGGCAATGCGGACATGGCGGCCTCGGCCACGTACCCTTACGGAATGTCCCCCGCAGCGAGCGCCGCGGTCCTGGCGGTGCGCCGATCCGCCCGGTTCGTGGCGTGGGTCCGCGCCTGGCGGGCCGGCCTGATCCCGTACGACGAGGTGGCCGACGAGATCGCCGGCGAAGAGGAGCATCTCGTCGGCGACGCACCGGGCAACTGGACGGATGTCTCGCTGCGCGAGGGGCTGACGATCTTCTCCAGGGTGCATCCCGACGGGATCCGGCTCGTCCTGCCGGCTCCCGGCGATCCACGTGGGCTGCCCGGGCCGGGCACCCCGTTCACCGGTGCCGCGCTGGTCGCCGGCGAGGGTGTCATCGCCGACGGCTTCGGCATCGTGCCCGAGGTACGTACCCACACGTCCGGCTCCGGGGACATTTTCGAGACCGTGCTGTGGCGCTGCTACGGGCTGCCCGCCGCCCCGGTGGGCAGCCCCGACGAACCGACCACGGCGCAGGCGGAGGGTGACCTGGCCGCGGCGCTGGCCGACGCGACCGCGCGGCTGGCCCGGCTCGACATCGCGCAGTGGCGGCCGGAGCTGGCCAGTGCCCTGGCCATGCTGCGCGGCCGCGACTTCGGCGGCGAGCTGCCGCCGGTCTACGACCCGCGGGCCCGCCGGCTGTTCGCCCGTGCCACGGTCCTCGACCGGGTGCTCGCGCTGGCGGACCACACCGCACCGGGCGGCGCGGTCAACATCCACGAGGCCCGGCAACGCGACGAGGCCCTGCGCCCGCTGGTGGCCGCCTGCCGGCGCGCGCTGGTGGCCGCCTGCAACGCCTCGCTGGCCGGCTGACCGCGCCGGGCCTAGACCTCGTCGACCAGGTCCGCCACCGAGGCCACGACGCGGGACGGCCGGAAGGGGTAACGCTCCACGTCGGCCCGGGTGCTGATGCCGGTCAGCACCAGGATCGTCGC
>JAEHDK010000394.1 GCA_016880465.1 Micromonosporaceae bacterium | reverse complement strand
GATCCACTCGGTTTGCCTCCGCCGCCGTTGTTGCTACCACCACCGCTACCACAGCCGCCGCTGTGCTCGGACCCGTGGCAGTTGCCGTCGGACTGCGGCGGTGACGGCGTGTACACCGGTCCGTTGTCCACGTCGTCGCTGAAGCCGAGGCCCGATGCATCGCTGCCGACCGTCGGGGCGTTGTTGGCGTACGCGTAACCGTTCCAGGACTGGGGATCGGTCTTGTCGAACAGCGGGTCCACGCTGATGAACCGCCCGGTCACCGGGTCGTATTCGCGGGCGCCGAGATGGGTCAGACCGGTCGGGTCGACGGTGCCGCCGACGAAGCCTTTGGTGCCGAAGCCGGCCGGTTGTGTACCGCGTGGCCCGCCGAACGGCAGGCTCCGTCGGTGGTCGGTCTGCAACGTGGCGGCGTTCACCACGACGTTGCCGGTGCCGTGGTTGTCGGCGGTCGTCCACGTCAACGTGGTACCGCCGGTGAGGTTGCCGGCCCCGTCGACATTGGCGGAGCGGACGGCAACGCCGTTGTAGTATCGTGTGCCGGCGACCGAGCCGGAACCGTTGGCGCGTAGCTCGGTGCCGTCCGGCAGGGTCAGGGTCGTGTAGCCGCCGGCGTCGCGGCGGATCAGGCGGGTACCGTCGGCGTCGTAGACGAATGCGGTACTGCCACCGGCCGCTACCGTGGCCAGGTGACCTTCGGCGTCCCAGGTGAGGGTCTGGCCGGGCCGGATGGTGGTGTTACCGGCCAGGTCGTATGAATAGTTTTTGGTGCCGGCGCCCAGACCGGTCGTGGTCACCGAGGCTAGGGCGTGCGCGCCCCGACCGGCGCCCCCGTAGGAGTAGGTACTCGAATACTCGACGGTGTTGTCCGGCTGGTAGGAGGTCTCCGACGCCCGGTTGCCGGCCGCGTTGAACGTCCACTCCAGGTGGTACGGGTCGGCGCAGGCGCGCTGCTTGGTGGTGCTGTTGCACACCACACTCGCCTCGGTCCAGGCGGATGAGAGCCGGCGCAGGTAGTCGTAGTCGAAGCATTCCGCCACGTCCTGCACGCCACCGGTCTTGCCGGCCAGGTATTGCAGGTTGCCGGCCTGGTCGTAGCTGGAGGTGTCGGTGGTCCGGTCCATCCAGGTGCCCGGGGTGGTCGGGCTTTCGGTGTCGAGCTGCGCCGACACCGGTCGCCGGGTGGAGGCTTCATAGCCGAGGGTACGCCGGACCTGTTTGCCGGCCACGCCCAGGATCTGCTGCGCGGTCAGGCCGTCGAAGGTGAACGCGGTGTCGGCCAGGTAGGTCTGCGCCCCGGCCAGGCCGATCGGCTGACCGACCGAGTTGTAGGTGTAGGACAGGGTTTCGGTGGGCAGGCCGCCGACGGCCGCACCCGCCTTGGTGGTGGCGGTTTGCGTGGCCGGGGCGCCGGTGGCCTTGTACGTGAAGTCGGTGCCGTAGATTCCGGCGAGGGCGCCCTCGGCGGCGGGTACCGTCAGGTCGGTGTGCAGCGGCCGGTAGCCGTCGTCGTAGGCGGTGACCTTGCGGGTGTAGGCGGATCCGCCGGCGTATCGGGTGCTGGACGTGAGCTGGCCCTTGGCCAGCGTGTCGTACACCCAGCCAGCGAGCTGGTTGGCCGGTGACACCGAGGTGTTGTAGGCGCCGGTTTTGCGGCCCAGGTCGTCGTAGCTGAACACCAGGATCTGGCCCCGGCCGTCGGTGGTTGTCGTGGGGTGGCCAGCCTCGTCGTAGCCGAAGCTGGACGATCCGGCGTCCGGGTCGGCGGCGGACGTCTTGCGCCCCAATAGGTCGTAGCTGTATGTCCACTGCTGACTGTCCGGGCCGGTCACCTTGACGAGCTGGCCGGCGTGATCGTACTGGTACGACGTCGTGTCGTGGGCCCCGGTCGGAGAGGTGCCCTGGTACTGCCACAGCGCGGTGGTGCGGCCGAGCGCGTCGGAGATCGTGGTGGTGTCGGTGCCGCCGGTCGGCAGGTCGACCGTGGTCCGGTCACCGTCGTAGGACGACACGGAGGCGTTCCACTTCTTCGCGCCGAGCGACCACAGCTCGTCGGTCAGCTGCCGGCCGAGGCCGTCGAAGGTGAACCGGTGCTGACTGTCGATCGCGCTGTCGGCCGCAGTCACCAGCGTGGCCGACGGCGGTGAAGCGTTCGCGTACTGCGATTTCTTGATCGCCAACCCGCGCGAGTCGTATTGGATGTCGGTGATGGCCCTGCCACCGGCAGCCGTCGGGGTCTGGGTCTGCCTCGAGTTCAGGAAGCCGTCCAGGACCTCATACGAGGTGATCTGATTTCCGTTTGGACCCAGCATCTTGGAGGTCAGGTAGACGCCGGTGACCAGGCCGGCGTTGAAGGTGAAGTTGTAGGAGTACTCGCTGTCGGCCACCCCGCCGGTCGAGTGTCCGGGCAGCCAGACCTTCAGCAACCGGCCGAGTGCATCGTAGGCGCCGGTGGTCACCTTGCCGTTGGCGTCGGTCAAGGTCACCGGTGTCCCACGACCGGCGGCCAGGCTTGTGGTGTACTGGTGCCCCAGCGGGTTGGTCACCCGCTGTTGGGTGGTCAGGCCATTGGTCTGCGTGTACGCCTTGGTGGTGGCCTTGCCGAGGGCGTCCTTGACGGTGGTCGGCTGGCCCCAGACGTCGAACACGGCCTCGGACTGCTTGCGCCAGTTGGGCGTCGTACCGGTGTACTTGTCGGCGGCGTCGGTCCGGGTGACATCAGCCGTCCAGGGCGGCGCGGTCAGCGACGGCGTCGCCGCACCGGGCTGGTCGTAGAAGTACCGGACGGTGGAGATGGCATCGCCCGGGTACGTCGGCGTCACCGTGCAGGGCTGGCCGTAGGTCTGCTCTTGCTGCACGGTGCCGGCCTGGTAGGCGTTGGTACGCATGAGGCTGTCCTTGGCGCCGTCGCCGCTGATGTCGCCGACCGCCACATACCCACCGGTGTTGCTGCCGACGGTGCCGTAGCCGGGCAATGGGAACCGGGTGCCGATGGTGCCGTTGCCCACGCCCGGGTACACCCACAACCCACCCGGCCCCGCGGCCAGGATGTCGGGCACGGAGTCGCCGGAGTAGTCGCCGTAGCCAAACGGCGCGTAGTCAGCCAGATCGACGCTCATGACGATGGCGTTGCTGTTGGTCCAGCCGCCCGATCCGTTGCCGGAGTACAGGTGCAGCGTGCCGTCGGGCAGCCGGCCGATGACGTCACCGACCCCGTTGGAGGCGAAGTCCCCAACCGAGAACAGGTGGTCGTAGGCGTTCCAGCCGGTACCGCCGCCGGCCTGCGTCGCCGCCCCGGAGAATCCGCCAGCGCCGTTGCCACGGAACAGCCACAGGGTACCGTCGGAGCTGCGCCGGGCCAGCACGTCCGGCTTGCCATCCCGGGTGAAGTCGCCCGGGGACAGCACGATGCTGTAGATGTTCCAGCCGGTGGCGATCTGCGTGCCGCCGTCGTAGCCGCCCGCACCGTTCCCCCGGAATATCCACAGTGCACCGTCGGACCGCCGAACCGCGCCCAGGTCCGGCTTGCCGTCGCCGGTGAAATCGCCGGGCGCGAACGTACGGTCGAAGTCGGTCCAGTCGGCGATGGGTACCCCGACCGTCCTGGCCGAGCCGCCGTCGAAGCGCACCAGGTTGGTCCGGGTGTTCAGGTTGTAGGTGTGGGTGGTGCACGCGTCGTCGGCGGCGACACCGGTATCACCCAACCGGGATTCGCTCAGCAGGTTGCCGTAGCTGCCATCGGAGGCGTCGACGTCGAAGCTGTTCACGGTCTGCGAGGTGCGCCAGGCGCTGGTACCGGCCAGCCAGTCCATTCGTTTCGTCCAGCCGGTGCCGGTCCACCACGCCTGAAGCGGCGCCGACTGAGCCCAGTCAGGGGTCAGTGTGCGGCTGCCGGATTGGAACTGGGTCGGATCGACGAAATCCTTGCGGACAACGGTGCCGCCGTCGAAGGTCAGCGTCTCCTTCAACTGGCCGGCCCGGAAGGGTGAATCGGTGGCGGCGCCGTGGTCGGTGTCGGTCGTGGTGACCATCCGGGTGCCGTCGCCAGCATCGGTGCGGTCGTGGTCGAGTCCGCGGAAGTAGAGCCTGATGGTCTTTGATGTCCCGGAGACCTCGGTGACCAGCGGGAAGCCGGCCCACTGTGACCATCCGCGGTGGGACATCTCCGAGCCGAACGCGTTCATGTCGTGGTGCCACAGCACCCCGGTGTTCGAGCCGATGCTGCCGCCGGACGTCCGCAGTCCGGGCAGCGTGATGTCGTAGCTGTAGGTGTGGGTGATGTCGGCGGGGCTGGCCCCGGTGTTGTCGTGCTCCACCACGGAGCCCACCACATACTTGTGCCACCAGGTCCAGCTGCCCTGGTACTCCTGCGGGAAACAGGCCTCGTGGTTCATGTCGGGGTTCGGCGCAGTGGCCGGGTAGACACAGTCCGGGTCTTGGAGGTAGTTGACGGTGATCCGTTCCCCGGTGTCGGTGGTGATCTGCTGCAGCCGGAACTTCCACGATTCGGCCGCGCCGGAGTCGGGGGCGAACAGGGCCCGGTTCTGCATGGACGCGCCATAGCCCAGGACCACCGCAGGCAGGGCCGCCGCGCCGCCGGTCACTCCGGCCCCCGAGTCGGAGCCGGTGCGGGTGATTTTGGCAAGTCGCAGGACGCCGTCTTGCCCGGCGTGACTGGTGCCGGGAACGGTCGAGCTCAGGTCGTATGCGTCCACCGTCCGGTAGCTGGACCCCCCCGTAGACACCT
>JAEHDK010000393.1 GCA_016880465.1 Micromonosporaceae bacterium | reverse complement strand
TCGGCCCACCAGTCGATCGGCGTACCGCAGCCACTCAAGCTGTTCGGCACCGACGAGCAGAAGCAGAAGTTCCTGCCGCGGCTGGCCGCCGGTGAGGTGTCCGCGTTCCTGCTCACCGAGTCCGATGTCGGCTCCGACCCGGCCCGGCTGCGTACGGTCGCCGAGCCGGTCGAGGGTGGCTACCGGCTCAACGGCGTCAAGCTCTGGGCCACCAACGGCGTCGTCGCGACGCTGCTCGTGGTGATGGCCCAGGTGCCGAAGTCCGAGGGCCACCGCGGCGGCATCACCGCCTTCGTGGTCGAGGGCGACGCGCCCGGCGTTACCGTCGAGCGGCGCAACGCGTTCCTCGGCCTGCGCGGCTTGGAGAACAGCGTCACCCGGTTCCACGACGTGTTCGTACCGGCCGAGAACCTCATCGGCCGCGAGGGCCAGGGCCTGAAGATCGCGCTGACCACGCTGAACACCGGCCGGCTCTCGCTGCCCGCCATGTGTGTCGGCGCCGGCAAGTGGTGCGTCAACGTGGCCCGCGAGTGGGCAGCGGAGCGGGTGCAGTGGGGCCGGCCGGTCGGCGAGCACGAGGCGGTCGCCCGCAAGATCGCGTATATCGCGGCGACCACGTACGGCATGGAGTCCATGCTCGAGCTGTCCTGCCTGCTCGCCGATGACGACCGCAACGACATCCGGATCGAGGCCGCGCTCGTCAAGCTGTACGCCAGCGAGATGGCGTGGCTGGTCGCCGACGAGCTGATCCAGGTCCGCGGCGGGCGGGGGTACGAGACGGCGGACTCGCTGACCGCCCGCGGCGAGCGCGCGATCCCCGCCGAACAGATCCTGCGCGACCTACGGATCAACCGGATCTTCGAGGGCTCGTCCGAGATCATGCATCTGCTGATCGCCCGCGAGGCGGTCGACGCCCACCTGTCCGTGGCCGGCGACATCATCGACCCCGACGCCAAGCTCGGCCGCAAGGCCAAGGCCGCCGGGCGGGCCGGCGCGTTCTACGCCCGCTGGCTGCCCACCCTGGTCACCGGCAAGGGCCAGGTGCCGATGGGGTACGGCGACTTCGGGTCGCTGGCCAAGCATGTGCGCTTCGTCGAGCGGTCGTCGCGCAAGCTGGCCCGGTCGACGTTCTACGGCATGTCCCGCTGGCAGGGGAAGCTGGAGCGCAAGCAGGGCTTCCTCGCCCGCGTCGTGGACATCGGGGCGGAGCTGTTCGCGATGAGTGCGAGCTGCGTCCGGGCGCGGGCCGAGCGCGGCCACCGGCCCGAGGGCGTCGAGCTGGCCGACCTGTTCTGCCGGCAGGCGGAGCTGCGGGTCGAGCAGCTCTTCGACGGACTCTGGCAGAACACCGACGACCTCGACGTACGTACCGCGCGCCGGGTCACCGAGGGCCGGTACGCCTTCCTCGAGGACGGCATCATCCCGCCGGCCCCGGTGGGCGACTGGGTCGCGCCATGGGCCCCGGGCCCCTCGACCGAGACCGACGTACGCCGCCGGATCGGTGGTTGAGCTCAGCCGCACGACGGGCAGGTGCCGAAGATCTCCAGGGTGTGGCTGACGTCGGCGTACCCGTGGTTCGCCGCGACCGTCTCCGCCCAGCTCTCGACGGCCGGCCCGGCCACTTCGACCGTACGGCCGCACGCCCGGCACACCAGGTGGTGGTGATGCCCCTCGCTGCACCGGCGGTACAGGTGCTCGCCGCCCGGCGGCCGCATCACGTCGACCTCGCCCGCGTCGGCGAGTGCCTGCAGCGTCCGGTACACCGTGGTCAACCCGACCCGTTCGCCACGGACCCGGAGCATCGCATGCAGTTCCTGAGCCGAGTGGAAGCCGCCCACCGCGGCGAGCAGGCCGCTCACCGCGGAGCGTTGCCGGGTCTTGCGGGTGGGCGACGTCACGGGTTCGCCTCCCGGGCGTGCGTGACCGCGTCGGCAACGATGTGCGCGAGGTGCTCGTCGACGAGCGAGTACGCGATCTCGCGACCGCGCCGGGCGCCCCGGACCACGCCCGCGCCGCGCAGAACGCGCAGATGCTGTGACACCAACGGCTGCGGCGCCCGCAGCTGGTCGACGAGCTCATGGACGCAGCGTTCGCCGGCCGCGAGCTCGGTCACGATCGCGACGCGGATGGGTGCGGACAAGGCGCGGAGCAGCTCGCCGGCTGCCTCGTACGCCTCGTAGCCGCCGCCCTCGGTCATGCCGCCAACGGTAGCCAACCGGCTACCAGCGAGTGAGCACCACATCGGGCGGCTCGCCGGTGGACGGCTGGCCGGTCGCGGGTTGCCGGCGGGTACGGGCGCGCGTGGCGGTCCGCCATGCCGCCAGGCCGAGCGCGACGACCAGGAAGCTGCCGATTGCCACGAGCACGATCGTGGCGCCCGGTGCGGTGTCGTACGTACCGGCCGCCCAGATGCCGCCGGCCGCGGCGAGCAGCCCGATCGCCATGGCCACCGCCATCGTGGCCCGGAACCCGCGGGTCACCTGCTGAGCGGTGGCCACCGGTACGACCATCAGGGCGCTGACCAGCAACAGCCCGACCGCGCGCATCGCCACCGTCACGGTGACCGCGGTGGTCACCGCGAGGAGCAGGTTGAGCGCGCGGACCGGCAACCCGGACACCCGCGCGTACTCCTCGTCGTGGCAGATCGCGAACAGCCACGGGCGCAGCAGCAGGGTGACCGCGAGCACCACGGCGCCGAGGACCGCCATCACCGCAAGGTCCTGCTCGGACGTGGTCAACGGCGAGCCGAACAGGTACGCCATGAGGTTCGCGTTGGTCCGGTCGCTGGACAGCCCGACCAGGAACACCCCGCCCGAGATGCCGCCGTAGAACAGCAGCGCGAGCGCGATGTCGCCGGACGTACGGCCGCGCTCCCGGACCAGCTCGACGGCTATCGCGCCGGCCGCGGAGACGAGCACCGCGGCCAGTACCGGCGAGGTGCTCGTGAGCAGCCCGAGGCCCACGCCGGTGAGCGCGATGTGCCCGATGCCGTCCCCGATCAGCGCGAGCCGGCGCTGGACGAGATAGGTGCCGAGGGCGGGCGCGGTCGCGCCGGTGACCAGCGCGCCGATCAGCGCCCGCACCATGAAGTCGTACTGGAAAATGCTCATGGCCAGCGCCGGGCCTCTTCCGGGGCGTGCGGGTGTACGTGGTCGTGGTCCGGATCGGCGTGGTGCCCGGCGGGGCGCGGCACGGCCCCGTCGTGCACGATCCGGCCCTGGTGTACGACGACCGCTCGGGTCACCAGCGGCTGCAACACGCCCAGCTCGTGGGCGACGAGGACCACCGTGCCGCCCACCGCGACGAAGTCACGCAGCGCACCGGCGAACGCCTCCTGGCTCGCCGCGTCGACGCCCGCGGTCGGCTCGTCGAGCACGAGCAGCTCGGGCTCACCGGCCAGGGCCCGGGCGATCAGCGTCCGCTGCTGCTGGCCGCCGGAGAGCGTACCGACGGGATCACCGGCCCGGTCGGCCAGACCGACCGCGGCCAGCGCGGCGTCGACCGCTCGCCGGTCGGCCGCCCGGGGCGGGCGCAGGAAGCCGCGGCGGGAGAGCCGGCCGGACGAGACGAGCTCGCGGACCGTGGCCGGCACGCCGCTGCCCGCACCGAGCCGCTGCGGCACGTACCCGACCCGCTGCCAGCCGGTGAACCGGCGTAGCGGCGTACCGAACAGCCGCACCCGGCCGAGCACGAGGGGTACGAGGCCCAGGACCGCGCGGACCAGCGTCGACTTGCCGGACCCGTTCGCGCCGAGGATCGCCACCACCTCGGCCGGCCGGACGGTCAGGTCGACGTCGTGCAGGACGGGGCGTTCGCCGTAGGAGACCACCAGGCGCTCCGCCTCGATGACGGGCCCACCCTCGTTGCGCACCGTCATGTACAGCCCAGGGCCGCCGTCAACGACGTCAGGTTCGACCGCATGACCGAAACGTAGTCGTCGGTTGAGCCCGGCTCCAGCCCTTCGATCGGATCCAGTACGGCGGTCTTCGCACCCACCTCGCGGGCAATGGCCTCGGCGACCCTCGGGCTGGCCAGCGTCTCGAAGAAGATCGTCGTGGCGTGGTACGCACGGGCCTGCTCCGCGACGGCGGCGAGCCGCTGCGGTGACGGCTCGGTCTCCGGAGTGAGCCCGCTGACCGCGATCTGGGTCAGCTGGAACCGCTCGGCCAGGTACCCGAAGGCGGCATGGCTGGTGACGATCTCCCGGCGCTCGCAGTTCGCCAGCCGCGTCGCGTACTCGGTGCCGAGCTGGTCGAGCTCCGCGTGCAGGGCGGCGGCGCGGGTGCGGTACTCGGCCGCGTGCGCATTGTCGACCTCGCCGAGCCGGTCGGCCAGCCGGTCTCCGATCACGGCCAGCCGGGCCGGGTCGAGCCAGACGTGCAGGTCCTTGTTGCCCGCCGGCGGCTCCTCGCCCGGCGGCTCGTCCGCGGGTGCGGCGTCGCGCAGCGGCGCCACTGCGGCGGCGTCGAAGGTCCTGTCCTTGGCCTCCTGCGCGACCGTCTCGTCGACCGCGGGCTGGAAGCCCTTGAGGTAGACGACCAGCTGCGCGTCGGCCACCTGCCGGACCTGCTGCGGTTCGAGCTCGAGGTCGTGCGGCTCGGCACCGGGCTTGGCCAGGTTGGTGACCGCCACCGCGTCGCCACCGACCCGATCGGCGACGTACTGCAGTGGGTAGAACGCGGCGACGACCGAGATCCGGCCGCCGGGCGCGGCGGCATCGGCCGAGCACGCGGCGGCACCGACCAGCACAGCCCCGCCGGTGGCGAGAAGCAGCATGGTTCCCCTCTTCATGCGCTCAAGCCTGGGCGACAATGATAATGATTGTCAAAAGCGCATAGGTGCATGGGCTAGACGATCTTGGTGATCGCCGCCACGACGAGCAGGGCGAGAACCACCAGCCGCAGCACCCGGGTGCCCGGGGTCTGCACCGGCCAGGTCCGGGCGAGCAGCGCGCCCAGGCCCGCGACGAGGGCGATCAGCAGGACCGCGCCGTACCATCCGGGCAAGAACAGGGCCAGCAGCATCACGCCGATCGTCACCAGGAAGACGGTCGTCCGGTTGCGGCTGGCCAACCAGGCTAGCGGGCGGGTGATTCCGGCCATCGATCCTCCGGATCCGTACGCTGGGAGAAGGAACGCACCCAACCGTACGGGAGGCGCCGGATGCTCGTGGTGAACCGCTTCCTGGTGGCCGGACCGGCGGAGGACTTCGCGAGCCGCGCCCACGCCGCCCTGGCCGCCCTCGGTGCCCGGCCCGGGTACCGCAGCGGCCGGCTCGGCCGGTCGGTCGACGAGCCGGCCTACTGGTGCCTCGTGACCGAGTGGGAGTCGGTCGGGGCGTACCGCCGGGCGCTGTCCGCCTACGACGTGAAGGTGCACGCCACCCCGCTGCTGGCCGAGTCCATGGCCGAGCCGTCCGCGTACGAGGTCCTCGCGCACACCGGCGCGAACGGGGACGTCGTCGTCACCGCGAGCGACCGGGCACCAGACGGGCACCGGTGACGCCGCACTACGATCGCGGGCATGACGTCGTACGGGCCGCCGCTGGTTGCCCCACCGCGCCCGCAGCCGCCACCCGGGCCGGGCGTCCGGCCGCCGTTCGCCGCGCCACCTATCGACGGTGATCGAACCAGAATCTGGGTCGGGCTCGGCGTCGGCGCGGCCGCCCTCGTCCTGTGCTGCCTGGTGGGCGTGGCCGGGGTCGGCGGGATCATGGTCACCTACGTGCGGGCCGTCAACGAGCAGGCCCAGGCGAGCGTGCGGGAGTACCTCGACGGCCTCACCAAGGAGGACTACGCCGCGGCGTACGGCACCCTGTGCAACTCGGCACAGCAGCGCGAGTCGGAGCGGCAGTTCGCCGACCGGGTGAGCCGCAGCCCCCGGGTCGTCTCGTACACGCTGCACGACGGCGAGGCCACCAAGTCCGGCCAGTTCGTCGTACCGGCCGATGTGTCGTTCACCACCGGTCGAGAGCAACGGCTCCTGTTCACGCTCGAGCAGGACGTGCGGGAGAACCGGTTCGAGGTCTGCGGCATCCAGTAGCGCGGCGCCATCCGGTAACCTTGTGTGATTGCCGGGCCGGTAGCCGTATGCTCGGACAACCGTTCCCGTTTCCAGTGGTTCCGGTGAATCCGGACCGCCGCCGACAGCCAGCCGGTGAACCGGAGGAGGAGCCCATGGCCATCGATCACCTCGACGCCGTCGTCAACCTCGCCAAGCGGCGTGGCTTCGTGTTCCCGTCGAGCGAGATCTACGGCGGTACGCGGTCCGCCTGGGACTACGGCCCGCTCGGCGTCGAGCTGAAGGAGAACGTACGCCGCGCGTGGTGGCGCGCGATGGTCCAGCAGCGCGACGACATCGTCGGCCTGGACTCCGCGGTGATCCTGGCGAAGGAGGTCTGGGCGGCCTCGGGTCACCTCGACGAGTTCGTCGACCCGCTGACCGAATGCCAGGCGTGCCACAAGCGGTTCCGCGCCGATCACCTGGAGGAGGCCTTCGAGGCCAAGCACGGCCGGCCGCCGTCGTCGCTGGCCGAGGTCAACTGCCCGAACTGCGGCACCAAGGGCAGCTTCACCGAGCCGCGCATGTTCAACGGCCTGATGAAGACGTTCCTGGGCCCGGTCGAGAGCGAGGAGGGCGTGCACTACCTGCGGCCCGAGACCGCGCAGGGCATCTTCATCAACTTCAAGAACGTGGAGACGGCCGCGCGCAAGAAGCCGCCGTTCGGCATCGCGCAGGTCGGCAAGAGCTTCCGTAACGAGATCACGCCGGGGAACTTCATCTTCCGTACCCGCGAGTTCGAGCAGATGGAGATGGAGTACTTCGTCGAGCCGGGCACCGACGAGCAGTGGCACGAGTACTGGTTGCAGGAGCGCTGGAACTGGTACGTCGACCTCGGCATCTCGCCGGAGAACCTGCGCCGGTACGAGCACCCCAAGGAGAAGCTGTCGCACTACGCGAAGCGGACCGTGGACATCGAGTACCGGTTCCGCTTCGGCGGCACGGAGTTCGCCGAGCTGGAGGGCGTCGCGAACCGGACCGACTTCGACCTGTCCACGCATGCCCGGCACGCCGGCGTCGACCTGTCCTACTTCGACCAGGACAAGGGCGAGCGCTGGGTGCCGTACATCATCGAGCCGGCCGGCGGCCTCACCCGAGCGGTGCTCGCCTTCCTCCTGGACGCGTACGACGAGGACGAGGCGCCCAACACCAAGGGCGGCGTGGACAAGCGGACGGTGCTCCGGTTCGACCCGCGGCTCGCGCCGGTGAAGGCGGCGGTGCTGCCGCTTTCCCGCAATCCCGAGCTCTCGCCGAAGGCCCGCGACCTCGCCGCCGAGCTGCGCCGCCGGTGGAACGTCGAGTTCGACGACGCGGGCGCGATCGGCCGCCGGTACCGCCGGCAGGACGAGATCGGCACGCCGTACTGCATCACGGTCGACTTCGACACGCTGACGGACAACGCGGTGACGATCCGTGACCGGGACACGATGAGCCAGGAGCGGATCCCGTACGACCGGGTCGAGGCGTACCTGCTGGAGCGGCTGCCCCCCTGCTGAGCCGCCGGCAGGCTAGAAGACGAACCCGCCCGGTCGGCGGTTGCGGTCGGCGATCAGCCCGGCGAGCGTGGCGATCGCGATCTCGGGCGGTGTCCGGGAGCCGATGTTGAGCCCGATCGGCCGGTGGATCCGGGTGATCACCCGGTCCGGTACACCCAGTCGGCGCAGTGCCTCGACGTGCGGTGCGGTGTGCCGTGGACTGCCCATCACGCCGATCCAGCGGCCCGGCAGCGTGAGCAGGTGGCGCAGCACGGCACCCAGCTCGGACCGGTCGTGGTCGGTGACCACGATGTCCGCCTCGCGGTCGACGAAGTCCTCGTGGGCGGCCGTGGCCACCTGGTCCGCGTAGCGCCACTCGGCGTCCGCGAGCCGGTTCGAGTCAGGTTCCAGGAGTACGGTCCGGTAGCCGATGTCCCGTCCAAAGTGGAGCAGATGGTCGGCGACGGGCGAGGCGAAGACCGCGACGAGCGTACGGTTGCCCGCACCCGGTGGGAGCAGACCGTGCGCCATCGCGCAGGCCGGATCCGGTTGAGCGTGTCCCACGGTTGCAGACTCTTCCAGATACGACCGCCCGCCGTCACCCCACGGTGGCGCTCTCGCCGGGCGCCAGGTACCGGTAGTCGGTGCCGCCGCGGCTGGACAGCCAGGCGTTGGCACCGGGGATGCCGCGGTCGTGCAGCTGCGCGTCGTGGATGGGGAACGCCCGGTCCGGCCCGATCGCGCGGACGAAGTCGATGGCCTCACCGATCTTCATCCACGAGCCGTGTACGGGCACGAGCACCGTGTCCACGGGACGGTCGGGTACGTGCAACGAATCCCCGGGGTGGTACACGGCGTCGTCCACCACGTACCCCAGGTTGGCGCAGTCCGGCTGGCCGTCGTAGATGAATGCGTGCCGCGCGCCCACCGCCCGTACCCGGAACCCGGCGGCCTCGAACTCCTGGCCCGAGGTGACCCGGACGAGATCGATCCCGGTGATCGCGGCCTCCGCCGGCGCGAAGATGGGCACCTCGAGCCCGGCCAACAGGTCCAGCTCGAGGTGGTCGTTGTGCTCGTGAGTGACCAGGACCGCGTCGGCGCCGTCCAGTGCCTCCGGCTCGGTCCAGCAACCCGGGTCGATGACGAGCACCCGGCCGTCCCGCGCCAGCCGGACGCAGGCGTGCGTGTACTTCGTGATCCGCATCGGCACAATCTACGGCGGCCCGGGTCGACCGGCCCGAGGCGCTACCGCCCGCGGGTAGCCGCCCGCGGCTCAGCCGCCCGAGTCGTCGAGCTCGGCGCCGTCCGGGATCGCGAGGTCGTCCCGGTCGCGCAGCCAACCCGCCGGCAGGACGACGCGGCCGGGTGCGTTCGTACGCCCGCGCGGCCGGCCGAGCGTCGAGGTCGGGAACGGCTCCTCGCCGTCGAGCGCGCCGAGCAGGTCGTCGAGCTCTGCCAGCGACGCTGCCATGGCGAGCGCCCGGCGCAGCTCGGCGCCGACCGGGAAGCCCTTGAGGTACCAGGCGACGTGCTTGCGGAAGTCGACCACGCCCTCGCGGTCCCCGCCGAGCGCCGCGACCAGCAACTCGGCATGGCGCCGCATGAGCCGGGCCACGTCGCGCAGCGTCGGCAGCACCCGGTCGGCACGTCCCGCGAAAGCGGCGGCGAGATCGGCGAACAGCCACGGCCGGCCGAGGCACCCGCGGCCGACGACGACCCCGGCACAGCCGGTGTCGGCCATCATCCGCAACGCGTCGTCGGCCTCCCAGATGTCCCCGTTCCCGAGCACCGGGATGTCCAGCGCCGCGGTCAGCGCCGCGATCGCGGTCCAGTCGGCCGTACCCGAGTAGCGCTGCGCGGCCGTACGCGCGTGCAGCGCCACCCAGGCAGCGCCGGCGTCCTGCGCGATCCGCCCGGCTTCGAGGTACGTCAGGTGGTCGTCGTCGATGCCCGTGCGCATCTTGACGGTGACCGGCAGGCCGGCCGGTGCCGCGGCGCGGACCGCCTCGGCGACCAGCTGGCCGAACAGCCAGCGCTTGTACGGCAGGGCCGAGCCGCCGCCGCGCCGGGTCACCTTCGGTACGCTGCAGCCGAAGTTGAGGTCGATGTGATCGGCGAGATCCTCGTCCACGATCAGCTCGACGGCCTTGCGTACGGTGGCCGGGTCGACGCCGTAGAGCTGCAGGCTGCGCGGGTGCTCCCGGTCGCCGAACGCGATCATCCGGCGGGTCTTCGGGTTCCCCTCGATGAGTGCCCGACTGGTGATCATCTCGCAGACGTACATGCCGGCGCCCTGCTCGCGGCACAGTTGCCGGAACGCGACGTTCGTGATGCCGGCCATCGGAGCGAGCACGACGGGCGGGTCGACCCGGTACGGCCCGACCGCCAGTGCGCTGCCCACGGCATGAAGGATGCCATAGCTCAGGCACGCGTGGACGTGCCCATGGGATCGCTCCCAAGAACTAGTATGAGCGGGCACACGCGGGACGAGTGGGCCCGGTCCCGCCACCCGCTGCGGAGTGCCCCGTTGTTCGCATTAGCGTCTGCCTCGGCACCGGCGGTTGGCGGCGCGCCGCGACCGGCGGTAGGACTTGTCAGAGCAGTAATTTTCGCCATGCCCGAAGCGCCAAGCCCCGGGAGGGGAACCGTGACCCACAAGTACGTGTACGACTTCGCCGAAGGCAACCGAGATCTGAAGGATCTGCTCGGTGGCAAAGGGGCCAACCTCGCGGAGATGACCAATATCGGCCTGCCGGTCCCGCCGGGCTTCACGATCACGACGGCGGCGTGCAAGGCGTACCTGACCACCGGCAGCGAGCCGGCGGAGCTCCGCGACGAGGTGACCGCCCACCTGCGCACGCTGGAGGCGGCGATGGGCAAGCAGCTCGGCGATCCCGCGGATCCGCTGCTCGTCTCGGTGCGCTCCGGAGCCAGGTTCTCGATGCCCGGCATGATGGACACGGTCCTCAACGTCGGCCTCAACGACGCGAGCGTGCAGGGGCTGGCCCACCAGGCGAGCGAAGCCGGCGGCGCGGCCGGCGGTGCCGACCGGTTCGCCTGGGACTCGTACCGCCGGCTGATCCAGATGTTCGGCAGGACGGTCTGCGGCGTACCCGGCGAGGAGTTCGAGCACGCGCTGGACGGGGCCAAACAGGCCAAGGGTACGAAGAACGACCTCGACCTTGACGCCAACGACCTGCGCGGCCTGGTCGAGACGTACAAGAAGATCTTCTCCGAGCACACCGGCCGGGACTTCCCGCAGGACCCGCGCGAGCAGCTCGACCTCGCGGTCCGGGCGGTGTTCGACTCGTGGAACGCCCCCCGGGCGATCCTGTACCGGCGTCAGGAGCGCATCCCGGCCGACCTCGGTACCGCGGTCAACATCGTCACGATGGTGTTCGGCAACCTCGGGCCCGACTCTGGCACCGGGGTCGCGTTCACCCGGGACCCGGGCAGCGGTGCGCAGGGCGTCTACGGCGACTACCTGCAGAACGCGCAGGGCGAGGATGTCGTCGCCGGCATCCGCAACACGGTGCCGCTGCAGGAGCTGGAGCGGCTGGACAAGAAGAGCTTCGACCAGCTCATGGAGATCATGTCCACGCTGGAGCGGCACTACAAGGACCTGTGCGACATCGAGTTCACCATCGAGCGCGGCAAGCTCTGGATGCTGCAGACCCGGGTCGGCAAGCGGACCGCCGGCGCTGCGTTCGTCATCGCCACCCAGTTCGTCGACGAGGGCATGATCGACCTCGACGAGGCGCTCCACCGGGTCACCGGCGGCCAGCTGGCTCAGCTCATGTTCCCGACGTTCGACCTGTCCAGCGAGCCGAAGCCGCTCGGCCGCGGCATCGCCGCGTCACCGGGTGCCGCTGTGGGCAGGGCCGTCTTCGACTCGCACCGCGCCGCCGAGGCCGGTGCCCGGGGCGAGAAGGTCATCCTGGTCCGCCGCGAGACGAACCCGGACGACCTCGGCGGCATGATCGCGGCACAGGGCATCCTCACCTCGCGCGGCGGTAAGACGTCACACGCGGCCGTGGTCGCGCGCGGCATGGGCAAGACCTGCGTGTGCGGCGCCGAGTCGCTCGACGTGAGCATCTCGAAGCGACAGTTCACTGTGGACGGTACGACGGTCTCCGAGGGAGACGTCATCTCGATCGACGGGACCGCCGGCACGGTGTACCTCGGCGAGGTCCCGGTGCAGCCGTCCGCGGTCGTGCAGTATTTCGAGGGTACGGTCGCCCCGGACGAGAACGCGTTGGTGGCCGCGGTGCACCGGCTGAGCACCCACGCGGACCAGGTTCGCCGGCTCAAGGTGCGGACCAACGCCGACACCGGCGAGGACTCGGCCCGGGCGCGCCGGTTCGGGGCGGAGGGCATCGGTCTGTGCCGTACCGAGCACATGTTCCTCGGCGACCGGCGGGAGCTCGTCGAGCGGCTGATCCTGGCGGCCAACCAGGACGACCGGGAGGCGGCGCTGTCCGCCCTGCTGCCGTTGCAGCGGGCCGACTTCGTCGACATCTTCCAGGCGATGAACGGGCTGCCGGTCACCGTGCGCCTGATCGACCCCCCGCTGCACGAGTTCCTGCCGCCGCTGGAGGAGCTGGCCGTCAAGGTCGCGGTGGCCGAGGCCAAGGGCGAGGATCCGGGTCACGAAGGCGAACTGCTCAACGCGGTTCGCCGCATGCACGAGCAGAACCCCATGCTGGGCCTGCGCGGCGTACGTCTCGGGCTCGTCATCCCGGGCCTGTTCGCCATGCAGGTGCGGGCCATCGCCGAGGCCGCCGCGACAGTCAAGAAGGCCGGAGGCGACCCGCAGCCGGAGATCATGGTGCCGCTCGTCGGCGCCGTACAGGAGCTGGAGACGGTCAAAGCCGAGACGGAACGCGTCCTGCACGACGTCGCCGGGCAGACCGGCGTCGACGTGCACACTCTGATCGGCACGATGATCGAGGTACCGCGCGCCGCCCTGACCGCCGGTCAGATCGCCGAGTCCGCGGACTTCTTCTCGTTCGGCACCAATGACCTGACCCAGATGGGTTGGGGCTTCTCCCGCGACGACGTCGAGGGCTCGTTCTTCACGCAGTACCTGGAGCTGGGCATCTTCGGCGTGTCGCCGTTCGAGTCGATCGACCGCGACGGGGTCGGCCGGCTCGTCCGCATCGCGGTCGAGGAGGGGCGCGCCACCCGGCCGGACCTGAAGATCGGGGTGTGCGGCGAGCACGGCGGCGACCCCGACTCGGTGCACTTCTTCCACGACGCCGGGCTCGACTACGTGTCGTGCTCGCCGTTCCGGGTCCCGGTCGCGCGGTTGGAGGCGGGCCGGGCGAGCATCGAAGCGACGGGTTCGGACAGCCGCTAGCGCGGGTGGCGTTTGCCTGCGGGGTACGTCCGGCTCGGTCCGGGCGTACCCCCGCGGCGCTCATGCCCTGCGGCGGGGCAGTTCGCGCGGTGGTACGTCCGGGATCTCCAGGCTGGCGTTGGTGCTCGCGTCGCTGAAGTCGAACACGTCGAGCACGTCCACGATGGCGGCGATCCGCTCGGCCACCAGGCGGGCCTCGATGCCGAGGCGGGTCTCGTTCGTGGTCGCGTCGGCGAGCACGGTCAGCAGTACCCGCGGGCCGGCCGCGTAGGCCCCGACGTGCCCGCCGGAGCTGCGGGTTACGGCCTCGTGGACGTCCCCGTGCCGGACCGTGGCGGCGATGCGCTGGCCCAGGCCGATGGCGGCGGCGCTCAGGGCCGCGACCCCCTCCGGCTGTACGTCGGTCGTGTCATGCGCGATCAGCAACCCGTCCAGCGTGGCGACCAGGGTGCCGGACACGCCGGGTACGCGCTGCCGCAGCCGTTGTATCTCGGCCAGGACCTCGGACGCGACGTTCACGCCTACGGACAGTACACGGCTACCCAGTTTCGAGCGACGGCCGGGGAGAGCACGGACGAAACCGGAAGCGTAGGGTAAACGCCACTTCGTCGAGGCACCTGGAGGGACGGGGATGGGGAGTCGGTGGTACTCGGTCGTCGTCGACGCTAACGACCCGGCCCGGTTGGCCCGCTGGTGGGCCGAGGTGCTCGACTACCGGGTCACCTACGAGGACCCGGCCGAGACGTCGATCGAGGCACCGGCGGACGCGGCAACGGAGGCGTCCGGAACGGCCCGACCCTCGCTGACCTTCGTGTCGGTACCCGAGTCCAAGGCCGGTAAGAACCGGTTGCACCTCGACCTCAACCCGGACGACCAGGCGGGCGAGGTCGAGCGCCTGGTCAACATGGGGGCGCGGCGGGTCGACGTCGGTCAGGGCCGGCGGGTCACCTGGGTCGTCCTGGCCGATCCGGAGGGCAACGAGTTCTGCGTGCTGCGGGCCGGCTAGCCCCCGGGGGCCAGGATGAGCGAACTCGTGAGCACCATACCGCCGGACGCCGAGCGCTATGTGGCGGAGCCGCCGAAGGACAGCACCTACGGCCGCGGCCCGTACGAGCGGGATCGCGCCCGCATCCTGCACTCCGCCGCGTTCCGGCGGCTCGCCGCGAAGACGCAGGTACACACCGCGGGTGCGGCCGAGACCGACGACTTCCTGCGCACCCGGCTCACCCACTCCCTCGAGGTGGCGCAGATCGCCCGGGAGATGGGTGAGCGGCTGGGCTGCGACCCGGACGTCGTCGACGTCGCGGGCCTCGCCCACGACCTGGGCCACCCGCCGTTCGGGCACAACGGCGAGGAGGCGCTCGACATGGTCGCCGAGCCGTGCGGCGGGTTCGAGGGCAACGCCCAGACGCTGCGGGTGCTGACCCGCTTGGAGGCCAAGGTACTCGGGCCGGACGGCGGGTCGGTGGGGCTCAACCTGACCCGGGCCTCGCTGGATGCCACCTGCAAGTATCCGTGGTTCCGCGGCCCGGACAGCCGTAAGTTCGGGGTGTACCCGGACGATGCCGCGATCTTCAACTGGGTGCGCTCGGTCGCCCCCACCGAGGAGCCGGCGCGGCGCTGCCTCGAGGCACAGGTGATGGACTGGGCCGACGACGTCGCGTACTCGGTGCACGACGTCGAGGACGGCTTCTACGGCGGGTACGTGAATCTGCGCGCCCTGATGTCCGACCCGGACGAGCGGGCCGCGCTGTGCGCGGACGTGGCCGCGGTCTACTCCACCGAGTCCTTGAGCGACCTTGCGCCCGTGCTCACCGAACTGCTGCGCGAGCCGGTGCTCGTCGCGCTCGCGGAGTACGACGGCAGCCACGGCGCGCAGGTCGCGTTGAAGCGCGCGACGAGCGTCCTCACTGGACGGTTCGTGGCCACCGCCGTGACCGCGACCCATGCCAAGTTCGGCGACGAGCCGGTGCGGCGGTACGCCGCCGACCTGATCGTCCCGCGCGAGATCCGCGCCCAGTGTGCGCTGCTCAAGGGCGTCGTGCTGCGGTACGTGATGCGCCGCCGGGGAGCCGAGGCGTGGTACTCCCGCCAGCGGGAGATCGTCGTCGAGCTGGTGGAGGCCCTGGCCGGACGCGGGGCGGACGCGCTCGACCCGGTGTTCGCGCCGCACTGGCTCGCGGCGCCCGACGACGCGGCCCGGCTTCGGGTAGTGATCGACCAAGTTGCATCTCTCACCGACCCGACGGCCGTCGCGTGGCACGCCCGAATCTGGAACGCTAGACGGCATGGTTGACGAGCAACGTACGTTCGTGATCGTCGGCGCCGCCCTGGCGGGCGCCAAGGCCGCCGAGGCCCTGCGGGCCGAGGGCTTCACCGGCCGGGTCGTGCTCATCGGCGAGGAGACCGAGCTGCCGTACGAGCGGCCGCCGCTGTCGAAGGGGTACCTGCTGGGCAAGGACGCCCGCGAGAAGGCGTACGTACACGACGAGCAGTGGTACGCGCGCAACGACGTCGAGCTCATGCTCGGCCGGCGCGCCACGGGCCTCGACCGGACGGCGCACACGGTCAGCCTGGCCGACGGGGCGGAGCTGCGCTACGACAAGCTGCTGCTCGCGACCGGGTCACGGGCCCGTACCCTCGATCTTCCGGGCGCGCAGGCCCGCGGCGTGCGGTACCTACGTACGCTCGGCGAGTCCGACGCGCTGCTGTCGGCGTTGCGCGACGGCGCACAGGTAGTGGTCGTGGGCGCCGGGTGGATCGGGCTGGAGACCGCGGCGGCGGCCCGTACGCACGGCTGCGACGTACGTGTCGTCGAGGTGGACCAGCTGCCGCTCCGCCGGGTTCTCGGCGACGAGGTGGCGGCCATCTACCGCGACCTGCACGCCGCGCATGGGGTCGAGTTCCACTTCGATGCCGCCGTCCGCGAGTTCGGCGCGCTCAACGGCGCCGTGACCAGCGTGGTGCTGGAGGACGACACGGAGCTGCCCGCCGATCTGGTGATCGTCGGCGTGGGCATCCGGCCGGCGGTCGAGCTCGCCGAGGACGCCGGGCTGGAGACCGAGAACGGGATCGTCACCGACGCGTCCCTCGCGACCTCGGACCCCGACATCTACGCCTGCGGCGACGTGGCGTACTCGTTCAACCCGCTGGTGGACCGGCGGATCCGGGTCGAGCACTGGGCGAACGCGCTGAACGGCGGGAAGGCGGCGGCGATCGCGATGCTCGGCCGGGACGTCGTCTACGACCGCGTGCCGTACTTCTTCTCCGACCAGTACGACCTGGGCATGGAGTATTCGGGGTACGTCGAGCCCGGCGGGTACGACCAGGTGGTGTTCCGCGGTGAGCGGTCCATTGTGGACGGCAAGGCGCCGGAGTTCGTGGCCTTCTGGGTGACGGATGGCCGGGTGTTGGCCGGGCTGAACGCCAATGTCTGGGACGTGCAGGACGACATCCAGAGACTCATCCGCGCCGGATACGCCGGCCAGGCAGCGGACCTGGCCCGGCTGGCCGATCCCCAGGTGTCACTGGGTGACCTCGTCCCCGGCGAGTCACCGCCCGGCTAGCCGCCCTGCAGCCTGGTGCGGGCGGGTCGGCGTCGGGATGGGCGAGTTCGGTGCGGATGGAAAGCGCGCGGTAACAGCTGATGGCTCGGAGGCGGTCGGGTCCGGCGGCGAGATGGTGCCGTTCCACGGGCAATGCCGGTTGTCTCCCCGTGGGTCAGCTGCGCGAGGAGATCCGACGACGGTACCGCTCGTAGCCGAGCGCCGCCGTCGAGACCACCACCGTCCACAGCAGGTAGACCCCGGTCGCCAGCAGCAGGACGGCGACCGCGACTAGCGCTGCGATCGCCGCCCGGTGCGGCCACGTGCCGCGCGGGAGCAGGCGCAGCGCGGCCGCGGTGCCGAGGATGTAGACCAGGACGAACGAGCCCGTGGTGAGCAGTACGAGCGGGCGGGCCCCGACCCCGCTGACCGCCGCGATGACGAGTCCGACGCAGCCCAGCCCGGCGACCACGCTGAGGCTGCGCCGCGGGACCTCGCCGGCGCTGCTGCCCCGGGCGAACCAGGCGGGCAGCGCACCGTCCCGGCCGAGGGCCGCACCGAGCTTGGCGGCGCCGGCGAAGTAGGCGTTCATCGTGCCGACCGTGAGCAGGACGGCCGCGATCGCGGTGAGCACCCGGACCTGGCCGCCCACGCCGATGGCCAGCAGCTCGGCCAGCGGCGCCTCGGTGGATCCGGTCGCCGGTCCGAGCACCAGGATGCTGGCGACCGCGACGGCCAGGTACAGCACGCCGACCACGACGAGCGCGACGCCGGTTGCCCTGGGTAGATCCCGCGCCGGCCGGCGGAACTCGGCGGCGAGGTGGGTGACCGCCTCCCAGCCGGCGAAGCCCCACACGAGAACCGCCGCGGCCGGCCCGATCGCCAGCCAGCCGTGCGGCGCGAACGGATGCAGGTTGTCGCGTCGGGCGTGCGGCAGGGCGGTCAGCGTGGCGGCCAGCAGCAGCGCGATCAGCAGGCCGGCCAGACCGAGCTGGACCCGGCCGGATACGCGCACCCCGCCGGCATTGCTCAGCGAGACAAGGACGATCAGCGCGGCCGCGGTGACGAGCGTGGTGCGTTGCCCGCCGCCGAACGCGGCGGCCACGTAGGCGCCGCCGAACAGCGCGGCGGCCGGCGCGCCGACCGGAACCGCGAAGTAGAAGCACCATCCGACGACCGCGGCCGCCCGGGCGCCGAACGCGGTACGGACGTACGTCGAGACCCCGCCGGAGTCCGGGTACCGCGCGCCGAGGGCCGCGAACGTGGTCGCCAGCGGCACCGACAGCGCGACGAGTGCGCCCCAGGCGAGCAGCGAGGCCGGTCCGGCGGTCTGCGCACCCAGTGCCGGCAGCGCGATCACGCCGGTGCCGAGCACCGCGCCGATCGACACGGCGGCACCCTGCGTCACGGTCATCCGGCTGCCGGCGCCGGCCGTCGTCGTGGTCACGGGACCACCCTAGGTGCCGACTACGACAGTGGCTCGGACGGTAAGGTCTGTCGATGGCTGACATGCTGCGGCGCCTCTGGCGCGGTGGACGCGTCCTGACCCCGAGCCACCCGGCGGCGACCGCGATCGCGGCCGTCGGGTCGACGATCGCCTATCTCGGTGACGACGCGGGCGCGGCACAGGCAGGCGAGTACGACGAGGTCGTCGACCTGGCCGGCGAGCTCGTCGCACCCGCGTTTGTCGACGCGCACGTACACCTGACCGCGACCGGACTCGCGTACCAGGGGCTGGACCTGTCCGGCTGCCGGTCCCGCACCGAGGTGCTCGATGCGGTCGCGCGACGGGTCGGCAGCCAGCCGGCCGGGCCCGTCATCGGGCACGGCTGGGACGAGCGGGTCTGGCCGGACCCGGCGGTACCGCGACGGGACGAGCTCGACCGCATTGCCGGCTCCCGAGCGGTCTACCTGGCCAGGGTGGACCTGCACGCCGCGGCGGTGTCGAGCGCGCTGCTGGAC
>JAEHDK010000392.1 GCA_016880465.1 Micromonosporaceae bacterium | reverse complement strand
GTCGGACGGCCCCAGCCGCAGCAGGTAGCCGGTCCGATCGGGCATGCCGGCCGACAGCGTCCAGAGCCGCAGGCGCCGGCCGTCCAGCACGAACCCGGGCGGGGGGCGCTTGGTCCCGCCGCGATGCCACGCCGCCGCGAGCCCGGCGAGCCGGGCCGTGTACGCCGTCCGGACGCTGTACTGTTCGTCTACTGTGGACACCCAGCTGGCCGGCAGCCGCCGGACGGCGAGCTCGGCCATCAGCACGTGCACCCGCCATGCCTCGGCCACGACGACCGAGACCCGCGCCGTACCGCCCATCCGTACGGCCTGACCCGGCCCGGCGAGCAGCCCGGCCAGGTCGGCCGGGGTCGGGTCCGCGGCCTCGGCGCCGAAGAGCGACATCTGTCGCGGCGACATCACCGGCACTCCGGCACCTCGTCGAACGCCCGCTGCAGCTCGACCGAGCGCAGCCGGGTCGTGTCGAGCGCGCTGCGCCCGTACTCCTCGGTCAGGGTCGCCATCGCGGCCTGCACGCCGTCGTAGAAGGCCGTGGCGTCACCCGTACCCAGCCGCTCGACCGCCGTCTTCGCCCGGCCGTAGGCGTCCCGCGCACCGGCCAGCGAGTTCTCGAACTGGCGCGCGATCTCGGCGCCACCGTCCACATCGGGCACTCCCGCGGCCGCCACCTTCGTACGCGCCGTCTCGCTCGCCGTCTGGGCGCCGCCGAAGAGCCGCACGAGGTTCTCCTTCGCCTGAGCCGGCGTGGTCGCGGGCGTCAGTTGTTTCTGCGCCCGCTCGGTCAGCGAGCCGATCTCGGTCCGCCAGGGTGCCAGCGCCGAACACACCGCCGCCGCCCACGCCGCGGGCGCCGGCCCGCCGCCGCACGCACCGAGCACGAAGCCCAGGAGCACCAGTGGTACGAGCGCGCGGGGCGTACGCATGCCGGAAAGCGTACGGCCGAGCGACGTTCGGGTGCGAGCGCCTCACTGCGGTGAGCGCGCGGCCGTGTCACCGTGGTATCGGTCACGTGTTGGACCGGCGCAGACTTGTCCCAACGGCCACCCGGGGATACGGTCGCGCCGACCGAAGGGGGAAGCATGTCGGGCGTGCGGGTAGTGGTACGAGGGGCCGTGGCGGGGGGCGCTGCCCTGCTCGCGACGTGCCTGTTCGCCGGACCGGCGGCGGCGGCCTCGGTCGGCTGCCGGCTCGACCTGCCCGGGCGGCTGACCGCCGGCGGCCCGGCCGGCAGTGTCCGCGCCACGGTCTCGAACTCGGGTCGCGAGGACCTCGCCAACCTGGAGATCGTCTACACGATCCGGCTCGACGGGCTGTCGCCGGACCAGGTCAGGCTCACGAAGCTCCTCGGGAACGTGCAGGTCAGCGGGTCGTCCGGGGAGGTACGGGCCGTCGACTCGATCCGTTTCCTGCGCGCCCGCGGATCCTCCTCGATGGCGTACGCCCTGCAGTTCCTGGCCGGCGCCCCGGGCGGGCGGGCCAGCGTGACGATGGACGTGTTCGCCGGGAACGAGCGGATCGGGTCCACGAGGGAGTCGACCAACGTCCTGTCCCGGGCGACGCCGACCCCCACCGGAGGCTCGCCCGAGCCCACCCCCACGCTGGCCCTCGGGCCGGCCGACGTCCAGCCGGGGTCCGCCGGGCCGACCGTCGCCGCCGCTCCGCCAGCCGACCCGACCGGGGGCGACGGGGACGGCACGCTGTGGCCGCTGTACGTCGTGGGCCTCCTGCTCGTGCTCGGCGGCGGGGGTGCGGCAGCGTTCCTGCTGGTCAAGCGGCCTCGGGACGGTGAGGAGTACGTCGCGACGGGCTATCCGGCCGGCGGGTTCACATCGGACACGGTGATCCTGCCGACGATTGCCGGAACCGGGCCGGTCGGGCCCGGGCCCCGCGCGCTCGGCCCATCCGCGCCGGAATACCCGCCCGCGCCCGGATACCCGCCCGCGCCCGGATACCCGCCCGCGCCGGGGTACCCGGCGGCGGATCCGGTGGCCGGCGAGGTGGCACCGCCGGCCGACCCATGGCCCGACGAGAACCGCCACCCCGGTCGGCACCGGGATGGCGGCTACCCGTCCTGAGCTAGCTGGCTACCCGTGCTGAGCTGGCTGGCTACCCGGCCGGCTGGGCGGGATCCCGGCCGGTTAGGCGGTCACCCGGGTGTCGGGCCGTTCCGACTCACCCGCTTTTCCCGAACCACCCGACCCCGCATCGCCGCTCGACATTGCGATCGGCTTCCGCTTACTGAACGTCACGGCCGCGATCACGATCAGTACCGCGCCGACCGCGATCGGTATCGTGATGCCCTTGTCGTTGTGCACGCTGTACGTCACGACCGCCGGCGCGATCAGCAGCGATACCAGGTTCATCACCTTCAGTAGCGGGTTGATTGCCGGACCGGCGGTGTCCTTGAACGGGTCACCGACGGTGTCGCCGATGACCGTCGCGGCGTGCGCGTCCGAGCCCTTCCCGCCGTACCTGCCGTCCTCGATCAGCTTCTTCGCGTTGTCCCAGGCGCCACCGGAGTTCGCCAGGAACAGGGCCATCAACGTGCCGGTACCGATCGCCCCGGTCAGGTAGGACGCCAGCGCCCCGGCGCCCAGCCCGAAGCCCACCGCGATCGGCGCCATGATGGCCAGCAGGCCCGGCGTCAAGAGCTCGCGCTGCGCGTCCCGGGTGCAGATGTCCACCACCCGGCCGTACTCCGGTCGCTGGGTCCCGTCCATGATCCCGGGCAGCTCGCGGAACTGGCGGCGCACCTCGAAGACCACCGCGCCGGCCGATCGCGAGACCGCGTTGATCGCGAGCCCGGAGAACAGGAACACGACCGCGGCGCCGGTGAGCAGGCCGACGAGGTTCTTCGGGTTCGACACGTTCAGCGCGCTGATCACCGCCGTCTCGAAGTCCTGGATCCCGGCCGCGCGCAGGGAGTCGGCCATGCTGCGGGTGTACGAGCCGAACAGTGCGGTCGCGGCGAGGACCGCGGTCGCGATCGCGATGCCCTTGGTGATCGCCTTAGTCGTGTTGCCGACCGCGTCCAGCTCGGTCAGGGTGCGCGCGCCGTTCTCGTCGATGTCGCCGGACATCTCGGCGATGCCCTGGGCGTTGTCCGAGATCGGCCCGAACGTGTCCATGGCCACGATGACGCCGACGGTCGTCAGCAGGCCGGTGCCGGCCAGCGCCACCGCGAACAGGGCCACCGAGCCGCCGATCAGGTACGCACCGTAGACGCCCGCCGCGATGACCAGTGCGGAGTAGACGGCCGACTCGAACCCGACCGAGATGCCGGCGAGGATCACCGTGGCCGGTCCGGTCAGCGAGGTCTTGGCGATGTCCTGTACGGGTCGCCGGTTCGTCTCGGTGAAGTACCCGGTCAGCGCCTGGATGACGGCCGCGAGCACGATGCCGATGACCACCGAGCCGATCGCGATCACCCGTGGGTTGCCGTCGTGGCTGGCGAACTCGGCGCCGAACCCGGCGAACGTGGCCGGCAGGTACGACCACGCGGCGATCGCGACGAGGATCGCGGACACGGCGGCGGACGCGTAGAACGCCCGGTTGATCGCGGTCAGGCCGGACCGGTCGGACGCCCGGAGCCGGGTGATGAAGACGCCCACGATCGCGACGATCACGCCGACCGTGGCGACCATCAGCGGGAAGACGAGCCCGTCGACACCGAACGCGGCGCGGCCGAGGATCAGCGCGGCGACCAGCGTCACGGCGTACGACTCGAACAGGTCGGCCGCCATGCCGGCGCAGTCGCCGACGTTGTCGCCCACGTTGTCGGCGATCGTCGCGGCGTTGCGCGGGTCGTCCTCGGGAATGCCCTGCTCGACCTTGCCGACCAGGTCGGCGCCCACGTCGGCGGCCTTGGTGAAGATGCCGCCGCCGACCCGCATGAACATGGCGAGCAGCGCGGCGCCGAACCCGAAGCCCTCCAGCACGGTGGGCGCGTTGCTCTGGTACAGCAGCACCACCGTCGCCGCACCGACCAGGCCCAGACCGACGGTGAGGAAGCCGACCACCCCGCCCGTCCGGAACGCGATCCGCATGGCCTTCTCGCGGCCGCCCGTAGCCTCCCGAGCCGCCGCGGCGACCCGGACATTCGCGCGCGTGGCCAGCGCCATACCCGCACCGCCGATGAACGCGCTGAACACCGCGCCAACGACGAAGAACGCCGAGCGACCAATCTTGACCATGGTGGCCTGGTCGCCGGCACCCGTCACCGGCAGTAGGAACAGCAGCACTACCGCGATGACGACAAATACGCCGAGCGTCTTGAACTGGCGGAACAGGTAGGCCGTTGCGCCCTCCTGGACCGCGCCGGCGATCTCCTGCATCTTCGCGGTGCCCGAACCGGTAGCGAGAACCGACCGGACGAAGGCGGCCGCGAATCCGAGCGCCACCAGCGCGATAACCGCGGCGACGACGACGAGCGACAGGTTCGCACCGGTCAGGGACAGCTCGCCGCCCTCCGCAGCGAGGCTTTCCAGGGACATCTATGTCCTCCTGTACCGAGCAGCCGCTCGACCCGAACGGAGCGGCTACTTCACGCGGGAATTCTTACTCACCCGGAGTCCCGCACACCGCGGGCCGGGGAAGTTGCGATAACCCGGGTACTTTAGCCGTACACCGCCGGGCTGTTTACACCGCATCCTCGATATCGCGGCACCAGTCGTCGTTGGTCGGTCGCAGCCGTGCTGCCAGCGCGGAAAAGAACCATGCCGGTCAGTGCGCTACCGGCGCCGCGGCGTCAGCGCGTCGGGCGCCACACCGGCCACGTCATGCGGACTTCGGTGCCGGGCCCCTCGGCGGCGGGCCGGACCTGCAGGTCGTCGACGAGCGCGGTCAACAGGGCAAGCGCCATCCCGGCCGCGACGGCCTCCTCGGACAGCCCGTCCGCCGGCTCGCCATCCGGCGAGATGCCGAGGACATCGGCATCCGGCAGGTTCCGGACCGCCTCGATCACCGGTGCCCGGTCGGTGACCCGGACAGCGTACTCGGGCGTATCGGACATCTCCATCAGGACCAGGTCAGACAGCCCGTACCGGAGGTGCAGCGCAACGGCCCGCGAACACGCCTCGCCGATCGCCTGGCGAACCTCGTCCAGCAGCTCCTCGGCCACGCCCGCCCGGCGCGCGACGGCCACGCCGACCAGGCGCGCGGTACGCACGTGCACGGGCGCGGGGGTGAACGACAGCCGTACGGTCGGCATGCGCAGGCTACTGTGCCGCGCCGGCGTCCCCGGCGACCGCCGAGTTGACGGTGTCGAACAGCCGGAACACCTGGTCCAGAGCCGTGATGCGGAAAATCTTGAGCAACGGTTCGCGGGTGCAGACGAGCGAGAGCGTGCCGCCGGCGGCCCGCAGTCGCTTGTGCGCTCCGACCAGCACCCCGAGGCCGGTGGAGTCGAGGAACTCCACCGCGCCGAGGTCGACCACCACCTGGCGGGCGCCGCCGTCGACCAGCTCGATGAGGCGTTCCCGCAGCCGCGGGGCGGTGTAGACGTCGACCTCGCCGCCGACCTGCAGCACGGTGTGATCGGCTACCGTCCGGGTCGAGAGCGAGAGATCCATCGCTACCTCCTCCGCGGGAGATTCCCCCTTCCGGGATCTAACCATCGCTCATCAGCCGCCGCGACGGGCCCCTCGGGCAGAAGTTCCCCGGTGGCGGCGGCCGCAGCCGTGGTGGAAGTGGCAGGCGTGACCATGGCGTCTGCCGAGGCGGGCGGAGCCGGTAGGTCAGCTGCCCGGGTGGCCGGGCCGGCGCGGGCCGTGGCCGGCTCATGCGC
>JAEHDK010000391.1 GCA_016880465.1 Micromonosporaceae bacterium | reverse complement strand
CGCGCTCCACCGGATGCGACCGGTCGACCGGACCGGCATCCAGGAACGACGGGGCCGACGTCCGGAAGAGGACGGGCATAGCCACGACTCCCACGAAACGTCACTGGGCCCTGAGTCCCGCGACGACCCCGTCCGGCCCGGCGGCGACCGCCACAGCTGGTCGAGCCGCGACCCGTAGTCGCGGTACCCGTCCACGTC
Source organism: Micromonosporaceae bacterium (assembly GCA_016880465.1). GTDB lineage: Bacteria > Actinomycetota > Actinomycetes > Mycobacteriales > Micromonosporaceae > EFPC-2. The sequence goes on along the minus strand of JAEHDK010000391.1, from coordinate 6,736 downwards.
GGTTGCCAACGCCGCCTGTCCCTTCTCCTCTCCCGACAGCGATGCGTGCCGGCGGGCGCGGTGCGTCATCGAGCCGGCATACGTCACACTGTGATCGCGGTGACCGTACTCTCGGTGATCTCCTGGTCGCACCGGGCTTCGCCACTCGAACAAGAGTGGCTCAACTTGGTACCATGCCGCCGCTCACTTCCTGCGCTCCGGCACGAACGCCCGTGCAGCAACAGCGCTCCATGCTGATGCTCCTCTCGCGCCGAGACGGGAGTCGGGCTGGCGGAGGTCCGGCGTAGGAACGTTCGAGTAGGGAGGTCGTCCTGTGGCTGACAGTCGGAAGGGCCGTGTCAAAGGGCTGTTCGGAGGGCCGTCCCCGGATAACGAGCTGATGGCCGAGGCGCCTGGGCTTCCCGATCCGCAAACCCAGCACCAAGCCCTTCAGGTGCTGGTTCTGGCACAGCGAACGGCCGACGAGCATGTCGCCAGTGCACGGCACCAAGCTGACAAGATCCGCGCGGATGCCCGAGGCGCGGCAGAGCAGATCGCCAGAGAGGCTCAGGCACATGCCGAGGGTGCGCGACGGGAAGCCGGCAAGACGCTGTCCGACGCGCGAGCAGCGGCAGAGCAGATAGCCCGCGACGCCCGCGCGCATGCCGAGGGTGCCCGGCGCGATGCGGAGAAGTTTCTGTCCGATGCGCGAGCGAGGGCCGAGGAGCTGGCCAAGAGTGCGCAGGCGAAGGCCGATGGACTCCAGCGCGAAGCCCAGCAGCGGTACGAGGACGTCGTCGGTAGCCTGGCCGCCAAACGGGCCGCGCTGCAGCAGCAGATCGAGGCGTTGCAGCAGTTCGACCGGGACTACCGGGCCCGGCTCAGGACGTTCATGCACAGTCAGTTGCAGGCGCTCGGGGTGGATGAGCCGCCGTCGAATGCCGACATCCAGCAGTCAGGCTTTGTCGCGGCGGCAGGGGCGGCAGCAGCGCCGGAGTAGTGCGACGGGGCGCGATCGTGGACGCGCTGAAGACGACAAAGCCGCTCAGCCGCGCCCACCCGGCCATGACTCCGACATGTTGACCTTGACACTATCGAACAAGCGTTCGACAGTGGTCGGATGGAACTGCTCGGCAAGTGGTGGAACTCCAGGTGGGGCCGCCTGGCGCGGCTGGATATCTGGCTGTACCGCGATGGCGAGCAGTACCTCGTCCAGGCCCGCAAGGGCGACTCGGAGAGTCCAAGCAGGACCTGGACGTACGCGTGCGAGCCAGATGCCCGCGCGATGGTGCAGCAGCTCATCGACACCGGTGGAGACGGCTGGCAGGAGATGACCGACCTCTATACCCGCCCGTCTCGTACGCCGCCCGAGGGCGACGATCCGGACTGCGAATGAGGGGTGGTGGCAGCCGCCCGGCCCGGGCGACCGTATCCGACCAGAGCCGTTCGATCGTGTCCCACATCGCGTAGTCGTCGGCCGCGGGAGCGTTGGGGTGCCTGCTACAACGGAATCACGTACTGGATGAAGCCGCGGTTCTCGGCGACCTGGTCGTACAGGCGCCGCGCTGCGTGGTTGTTTTCCCTTGTGTGCCAGAACAGCTGACAACATGGCCGGGATCGCCGTGGACGGACACCTCAGCGGTCGAGAACGAGCCGGTCGGACCTGCAGCGGCCGACACAGATCATCATCGTGCGACCGGCGACGCGCTCCTCCTCGGTGAGCACCGAGTCGCGATGCTCGGGCACGCCGGCCAGCACCCGCGTCTCGCATGCGCCGCAGTAGCCCTTCTCGCAGTCGTAGGACAGGCCGGCAACCGCGTCCCTGATGACTTCGATCAGTCTCTTGTCGGGCGGCACCTGCAGCGTGACTCCACTGCGCGCCAGGTGCACCTCGAATGCCGTGTTCTGCGCCGGGTCGAACGCGATCTCCAGGTCGTCGCCGGCACTGAACCGCTCGACGTGTAGCCGGTCGGCAATGCCGTGTTCGGCGCAGGACCGTTCGACGGCGGCGATCATCGGGGCGGGTCCGCAGCAGTAGACCGCGGTGTCCGGCCCGATCGAGGTGATGAGCTCCTCGATGTCGGGCAGGCCCAGCTCGTCCTGTGGAATCAGGGTCAGGCGGTACGGGGCGGCCTCGCCGAGCTCGTCGATGAACGACATCGACGAGAGGGTACGGCCGCCGTAGACGACGCGGAATCGGGCACCGCTGGCTGCCGCGGCGCGCACCATGGCCAGGATCGGGGTGATCCCGATGCCGCCGGCGAGGAAGAGATAGTCCGGCGCCTCGACGAGTGGAAAATGGTTGCGTGGGCCGCGTACCGCGAACGTGACACCCACCTCCGCGATCGCGTGCAGCTCCGCCGACCCGCCACGACCGGCCTGCTCGCGTAGTACGGCGATCCGCCAGCCGGCCTCGCCCGCCGGGTCACCGCACAGCGAATACTGCCGCAACCGTCCGGACGGCAACCGAAGGTCGATGTGCGAGCCGGGCGTCCACGCCGGCAGCGGCTCTCCGTCGGCGCGGGCCAGCCGCAGCGCGATGACGTCGTCGGCTACGCCGCACACCTCGGTGACGGTCAGCGGCGCGGTGATGTCCAGCTGCGCCGCCGCGGCACCCGTGTCGCCCACCCGCGAGGCCGGCGTGAACACCGCTGGGATCGCATCCCACCCGGACTGGTTGCCGCGCGTCGGGTAGGCGATCAGTCCTTCTTCGACCACCCGGAAGTCGGGGATGCGGGTGAGTACCTGGGTGAGCATCTCACGGAACATGGCACGGGCGAGGTGGGCGCCCGCGCAGCGGTGCGTACCGATGCCGAAGCTGAGGTGACGGCTCGCGTCGCGGTCCAGGCGCACCTGCTCCGGCTCGGGGAACACGGCCGGGTCGTGGTTGGCCGCCACCCACGGGATGAGCACCCGGTCGCCCTTGCGGATCAAGCAGCCACCCACCTCGGCGTCCACCCGCAGCGTTCGGGCCATCGACTGGGACGGCGCGAACGCGCGGAGGAACTCCTCGGTGGCGCTGTCGAGCAGGTCCGGCGACTCGATCAACCGGCGCCGCTGCTCCGGATGCCGGCTCAGGTGTACGAGCACCGATCCGGTCAGCGATGTCGTGGTGTCCACCCCACCGGCGATCAGCAGCCCGATCACGGACACGAGCTCGTCCTCGCTGAACTCGCTACCGTCCGCGCGGCGCGCAGCGACAAGCACGCTGACCGCGTCCTCGCGGGGTGCCTCGCGCCGGTCGCGGATCAGCTCGCGGATGCGCTGGTCCAGGTAGACGAGGCCGGCCGCGCCACGCATCGCGCGCTCGCTACCGGCCACCGCGGCGAAGATGTCGTGGATCGGTCCGGCGAGCTTCGGCCAGTCCTCCTCGGGGAAGCCCAGCCAGTCGAGGGTGACCGCCGCCGGTACGGGATTCGTCAGGTCGCGTACGAAGTCGCCGGACCCGAACTCGACGAACTCGTCGACGATCCGTGCGGCGTGCCGGGCGATCATCGGCACCAGCCGGTCGACCGCGTCCGGCGTCAGCAGCGGGTTGATCAGGTCGCGGTACTCGCCGGATCGCGGCGGATCGAGCTCGATCGGGTACTGCTCCAGCCCCGCTCCGCGAGGGATGACGATGGCGGTACCTTCTCCGCCGGCGACGTCCCGGGCCGAGGAGAACGTGTCGTCGTCACGTGCGATGCGGGCGATGTCGGCGTAGCGCGTCGTATAGAAGAAGCCGCCGTGGGCATCGCTGCGCCCGACCGGGCACTGCTCACGGAACGCTGCATAGTACGCGACAGGGTCCTCGTTCGCCGCCGGGGAATGGTGATCGAACTGAGTGCTGGACGTCATGATGGGCACGCTCCACGTGCTTCGTGCTGATGCGTGGTGTTATCCGGCCACGCCACCGGTTCGGTGGAGCCTATGTCACGGTCCCGGCAGCCTGCCGTCGGTCGACATACGAGACAACATCTCGCGCCTTGAGTCCATTGTCAAGAGCGCGCTCCCGCGCGCGGCCACGCTCGCCGCCCACAAGGCATCAGCCCAGGAACGGCCGCACCGGAACGCCGCGCACGCCGACCGCGACACGGAACAGCGCGCCAGCCGCCGCGGTCTCCTCCGGCTCGGCCCGCCGCGCCCCCGTTCCACAGCGCGACCCAGACATAGCCGGCCCGACGTGCCACCGCTGGACGGAGAACGGGTGGTCCAGCGCCATGACGTCGCCCGCGGCGAGATCCACCCAGCGCAGCCCGCCCCAGGCGGCCGACCACACCGGCCCTTCGCCGTGCTCGCATATCGGATCCGTGATCCGCTCGACGGCCACGGTCAGCGGTCCCCGACGAAGCGATCGGGCAGGCCGCCGACCGTGCCCGCCACGCGAGCTCCTGGCACCTGGTAGGGATACCGCGCCGCGACGTCCTCGGCCAGGCGGACGCCGAGCCCGGGCACGGAGGGAACCGCCAGCGATCCGTCCTGGATGCCGGCCAGGCCGAGCGGCGGGCCGACGCCGAGCGCTTCCCAGGCGGGAATCAGGCTCAACGGGTACTCGATGGCCCGGATTGCGTGGACCGACGCGGCCAGCGCGACATTGCCCGCGAGCGAGATCGGTCCGGCACAGACGTGCGGAACGATCCGCGCCCCGTAGTACGACGCGAGGCCCGCGATGGCGCGTGACTCGGCGATGCCGCCCGAGATGGACACGTCCGGCTGGAGGACCGAGATGCCGTCATGGGTGAGGGCGCCCAGCACATCTTCGCGTCCGTACAGGTGCTCACCGTAGGCGATCGGTACCGCTGACCTTGCCGACAACGTCGCGATCGCGGCCCGCGCGCCCTGCGGGATCGGCTCCTCGAACCACCGCACGCCGAGCTCGCCCAGCCGTGCGGCGATCTCGACCGCGGTAGGCAGAGTGAACGTTTCGCTGCCGTCGACCATGAGCGCGATGTCGTCGTCGAGCAGGCCGCGAAGCTCGGTCAGCGTGCGCAGATCCTGCTGCCAGTCCGGCCCCACCCGGACCTTCGCCATGCGTACCCCGCGCTCCAGCAACGGCGCGAGCAGGTCGGCGTGGAACTGCGCGGGGCCCTCGTCGAGGAACGTCGAGGAGGCGTAGACGGCCACTCGGTCGCGGACCTGCCCGAGCAGTTGGCTCACCGAACGCCCGGCCGCCTGTGCAACGAGGTCCCACAGGGCGATCTCGACGGCGCTGCGAGCCTGCGTGGCAACCCACTGGTCGCCGAGGCGGCGGCGGGTGGACAGCCGCAGCCGGTCCGCGAGTGGCTCGACGGCCACGATGTCCCGGCCGATCAGCAGTGGCGCGTAGGCCTGCGTGATGACCTCGGCAAGCACGCCGGCGTAGGAGCAGCCGTAGCTGTCGCAGGCCTCACCGTACCCGACCAGCCCGTCATCGGTTTCCAGCCGCACGAAGCAGAACGACATGGGCTCACGGCCCAACGGGAACGTCACCGTCACCGGCACGACGGACGTGATCTGCATGGCTGTCCAGTTCTGTTGGGCGGGCGGCTAGGCCGGGTGTCTGGGCCGCAGGCAGCGCCGACCCGATCCCTCAGGCACTATGACGGGCCGAGCGGTCGCACGTCAATGCAAGATGGCATCTCTGATTTTGAGACGCAGCCCGCACCGCCAAACCTGCCCGGCGGCCCGGTCCGGATGCGTCCGAGACCACATCGGCGGCGCTCCGGTGGAGCCGAAATTGTGCTCCCAGCCCACTTTCGGCCTCCAGATTAGCTGCGCACGCACGGTGCCCGGTGTGCCGTGGTGGACCTACGATCGGCCTGTCACCTGCTCGTTCGTCGAATCGGACCACCGACCGGGAGAGGCATCGACATGACGTCCATTCAGATTCGAGGCACCGGGTTCCCCCCAGTCGCGCCCGAGATCGAGACCTTCGACGGTGCGAAGGCACCATGGATGTCCGGGTTCAGCGAGGCGTACCAGACATTCCTGCAGCGTCAGGTCGACCGCGATGTCGAGTACGTCCCGGACCGGATCCTGGCCCTGCTGGTGGCGTCCGCTGAACTGGTACAGGGCATGCAGGTGACCCAGCTGGAGCACGGCCTGGAGACGGCCACGATGGCCGAGCGGGCCGGCATGGACATCGACATCGTGGTGGCCGCCCTGTGCCATGACATGGGCAAGGTCATCTCGACGCCGAACCACTCCGCCATCGCCGCCGAGATGATCAAGCCGTTCGTGAGCGATGACGCGTACTGGATGGTGAAGGTCCATCAGGACTTCGAGGGAATCCACTACCTGGGCAAGATCGGCGTCGACCCGATGGTACGGCTGCAGCACCGCGACCACCCGGCGTACGAACTCGCCGAGCGCTTCGCCGATGAGTGGGACGAGAAGGCCTTCGACCCCGACTACGACATGTTGCCGCTGGAGCACTTCGAACCGATGGTGCGCGAAGTCTTCAGCCGCCGGGCCAAGCGGCCCGAGCACTGGAAGCCGCTCGCCGCGGCACACTAGCCGGCGTGACGGTCGCCGAAGACCCGGCCCTACGGGACACGCTCGAGGCCAAGGCACTCGCCGGAGCGAGCTGGCTCGAACTGGTCGTCCATCTGGCCGAGGCCGGCGGCTGTCTCGTCCGCCTCGCCGCCGCCGACGCCGCGTTGCTCTGCGAGGCCGGCGGCGCCGCAGCCGCGGAACTCCCCGACGCCGAGTCGTTCGACGCACCCCGGTCGCGCATTCTGGATCCCGCCGACGTGATGAGGGCCTTCGCGGCTGATGGGCCGGTTGCCGTCCAGGCCCT
>JAEHDK010000390.1 GCA_016880465.1 Micromonosporaceae bacterium | reverse complement strand
GGCCGGCTCGGCTTCTGGCTTGGCGGGCACCACGCTCTCGTCTCCGCGCTCGGACGTCGCCATCTGCCCCCTCGACCCCTGACCCAGCCGTGGCCGGCTGACCCCTCACGCCGGCACGCGGCCAGCACAGTATCGGGCAACAGACGGGCGCGGGGACCGCTGCGCGGTCCGTGACACTGACCGGACGGTGGAGCGGATCTGTGCGATCAGGCGACTGGCCGCTGCTAGGGGCGGGCGCCGCGAGCGCGCATCGATCTATTGATGCGCTTCCATCTCGTACGCTCCTCGGCGGCCAGGCGTACGTCCAACCGGCGCATCTCGTACGCGATCTCCCGTTGCAGCTTGCACCAGCTCTCGTACCGCCGCGGGGGCAGCTCGCCCGACTCCAACGCCGCGCGTACCGCGCAACCGGGCTCGCCGTTGTGCCGGCAGTCGTTGAACCGGCACGCCGCCGCCAGCTCGGCCACGTCGGCAAAGGCGCGATCGAGCCCGGTCTCGGCGTCCAGCAGGCCGACGGCTCGGATGCCGGGCGTGTCGATCACCGCACCGCCGTCGGGCATGGGGATCAGCGTGCGGTACGTCGTCGTGTGCCGGCCCTTGCCATCCACCCGGCGAGTCGCCTGCGTCTCCATGACCCGGATGCCGGCGAGCGCGTTGACGAGAGTGGACTTGCCCACCCCGGACGGGCCGAGCAGGCCGAGCGTACGCCCGGCGGTGACCAGCGGGCGCAGCCTGTCGAGCCCGCTGCCGCGCTCGGCGCTGACCGGTACCACCTCGACGCCCGGCGCGGACTCGGCGACCTGCTCCGCGACCCCGGCCGGGTCGGCGGCCAGGTCCGCCTTGCTGAGGATCACCAGCGGCGTGGCGCCCGACTCCCACGCGAGGGTGAGCAGCCGCTCGATGCGGCCCAGGTCGGGCGACGGATCCATCGGCTCGACGACCGCCGCGGTGTCGAGGTTGGCCGCGAGCACCTGGCCGACCGAGCCTTTGCCGGCGGTACGGCGGACGATCGCGGTACGCCGCGGCAGGATCGCCTCGATCGTGACCCGGTCGTCCGGCCAGGTACGCAGCACGACCCAGTCGCCCGCGCACGGATGCTTCGCCGGATCGTGCGCGGTGGCCGACAGCAGCGCGCCGGAGAGACTGCCGCGGGTGACGCCGTCACCGGCGACGGCCGTACACACCCCGCGGTCGACCCGGGTGACCCGGGCCGGGCGCTGTTCGGCGCGGTCGTGGGCGAGGTAGGCAACGGCGAGGTCATCGTCCCAGCCGAGGGACGAGAGGTCCAACGTCATCGACGTCCAAATCTAGGTGAGAGCGGTGCGCCGGTCAGGCGCCGGAACGAGGTGGCACGGCATGGGCCAGGTGGCCAGGCATGGTTCCACCTCCTCCCTCGGGTACGTCGACGCGTCGATGCAAACGGTAGGGCGCCGCGTGGCCTGCGCAAACCGAATATCGGCCGACCTGCTGCGAACCTCACCCACTTCTTGGGTACGGTCAGGCGTGTGACCGCGGACCCACTTGTACTCATGGCCGAGGTGGATCGGGCGACCGAACGCCTGTTCACCACCGTCGACGGGCTCTCCGACGCCGCGGTGACCGCGCCGTCGCTGCTGCCGGGCTGGACCCGCGGCCACGTGCTCGCCCACCTCACCCGCAATGCCGACGGGCTGACCAACCTGCTGACCTGGGCGCGTACCGGTGTGGTCACGCCGCAGTACGCGAGCTGGGAGCGGCGTAACGCCGACATCGAGGATGGCGCGGCCCACCCGGCGGCCAGGCACGCGGCGGAGCTGCGGGCCGCGGTGGACCGGTTCGCCGACGCGGCCGCGCAGATGCCGGCCGAGGCGTGGGCGGTCGTCCTCGACACCGGAGATCCGCAGCCCGCCGCCCGGATCACCTGGCGCCGGCTGCGCGAGGTCGAGGTCCACCACGTGGACCTGGCGGCGGGGTACCAGCCGGCCGACTGGCCCGACGCGTTCAGCCACCGGCTACTCCACGAGGTGGTGGCGAGCTTTGCCGGCCGTACGCAGGCGCCGGCACTCATCCTGCGGGCAACGGAGCTGGGGCATCCGCTCACGATCGGGAGTGCCGAGCATGCGCCGATCGTCGCCGGTCCGGCGTACGCTCTCGGCGGTTGGCTCACTGGTCGCACCCGCGGTACGGGACTGACCATCACCCCTGACGGCCCGCTGCCCGAGTTGCCCGACTGGATTTGAGGTCTCGCATGTCGTACACCGGAACTGTCTCCCCCGGCGGTGCGCCGGACGTGCGCGAGCTGCCCGCCCTGACGATCAGCAAGATGTCGGTGGGGCCGATGGACAACAACGCCTACCTGCTGCGCTGCACGGAAACCGGCGAACAGGTCCTCATCGATGCGGCGAACGACGCACCGCGGCTGCTGTCCCTGATCGGCGACGGTGGACTGTCCACTGTGGTCACCACCCACCGGCACGGCGACCACTGGTTCGCGCTGGAGGACGTGATCGAGGAGACCGGAGCCCGATCCATCGCCGGCGCGGCGGATGCCAGCGCGCTGCCCGTGCCGTCCGAGCCGGTCAACGACGGCGACACGGTACGGGTCGGCGCCTCCGAGCTGGAGGTCATCCAGCTGGTCGGGCACACGCCGGGCTCGATCGCGCTGCTGTACCGCGACCCGTCGCCCGGCGGGTTCCCGCACCTGTTCACCGGCGACTCGCTGTTCCCCGGCGGCGTGGGCAATACGCAGGGCGACGCCAAGCGGTTCGCGACACTGATCGACAACGTGGAGCACAAGCTGTTCGACCGGCTGCCCGACCAGACGTGGATCTATCCGGGCCACGGCAAGGACTCCACCCTCGGTGCGGAGCGGCCGGCCATCCCGGAATGGCGCGCCCGCGGCTGGTAGCAGGACACGGAGTTGGCGTCCAGATCACCACGCAGTCAGCGGCCAGATGACCGTTGATCTTCGCGGGTTCAAGTGGTCGGGGTGTGAGGGCCAGGTCATCCGGGTACGTACGGAGGATACGGCGAATCCGGATGTTCCAGACACGGGGGGCTCGGTGGCGCTGAACGACGACGACATCACGGCGACGGCCGGGGCCGGCCGCGCCGAGGGTCCAGCCGATGGCGGCGCCCGCCCGGGCGCCTACGATGCCGGCGCCGACGGCGTCGCCGGTCCGCTGGATGAGGGACTGGCCGACGGTGGACGCGCACGACGGCGGTGCCGATGGCAGCGCCGAGCCGATGGAGGAGGGTCCGGCCGACGGGGGGGCCCGGCCCGGCGGCCACGACGGGGGTGCCGACGGCAGTGTCTGAAGTGGACCTCGCGGAGCTCGCGGGGCCGGGCCGGCAGGACGGCCACCTGGCACCGGCCGCGCTGGACCGGTGCGTCGCGGCGGCCGACTTCGCCGACGCGTACTGGGGTCGGGCGCCGCTGCTCACCCGGGCCGCGGAGTTCGCGGCGGCGGGCCGGCCCACCGGCTTCGCCGACCTGCTCTCCCCCGACGACGTCGACGAGCTGCTGAGCCGGCGGGGCCTGCGTACGCCGTTCCTGCGGGTGGTCCAGGACGGCGCGATCGTGCCGCCGGCCCGGTACACGGGCAGCGGCGGTAGCGGCGCCGAGATCGCCGACCAGGTACGCGACGAGCGGGTGCTCGAGCTCTTCGCCGGTGGCGCGACGCTCGTCCTGCAGGGGTTGCACCGGCTCTGGCCGCCGGTACAGGACATCGCCGGCCGGCTCGGTACGGAGCTGGGCTGCCCGGTACAGGTCAACGCTTACGTCACCCCGGCCGGGCAGCGCGGGTTCGCCACGCACTACGACACGCACGACGTCTTCGTGCTGCACGTTTCGGGCCGGAAGCGCTGGCGGATCCACCCGCCGGTCCTGCCGGACCCGCTCGAGCGCGAGCCGTGGGGTGGCGTTTCCGAGGAGGTCGCCGCGACCGCGGACGGTCCACCGGCGCTGGCTGTAGTACTTGCTCCGGGCGACGCGCTCTACCTGCCCCGCGGCTGGCTGCACTCGGCCGAGGCGCTCGGCGGGCAGGCGGTCCACCTCACGCTCGGCCTGCGCCGGCCGACGCGGTACACGCTGGTGCGCGCCATGCTCTCGCTCGCCGCCCAGGACGGGCGGCTGCGCGCCGGGCTGCCACTCGGCGTGGACCCGAGCGACCCCGTCCAGCTGCGCCCGCACCTCACCGAGACCCTCGCCGCGCTGCGCGATTGGTTGTCCATTGTGGACTCCCAGAGCGTCGCCGAGCAGCTGCGGCCGGCCGAGTGGGCTGGTCGGCGACCCGTACCGATCGGCCCGCTCGGCCAGGCCGCCGCGGCCGATGCGCTGCACGCCGACGCCGTGGTCGCCGCCCGGCCCGGGCTGCGCTGGCGGCTCTGCCCCGGCCAGCCGGACCGGGTCGTCCTCGCGCTGCCCGACCGCACGCTCGACCTGCCCGCGTACTGCGGTCCGGCCGTACACATCGCGCTGGGCGGCGGGCCGGTACGAGTCGCCGACCTGCCCGGCCTGGACGCCGACGACCAGCTGGTGCTGGCCCGCCGGCTGCTCCGCGAGGCGGTGGTCGTGCCGGGTGTGCCGGGTTAGGCCACGACCACGTCCACCCGCTGGACCAGGTTGTTCGCGAACCCACCCCGGTTCCACGGCTGCTGCACCGGCTGAACGCGGCCGGTGGCGTCGGTGGCGCGGGCCGAGAGCAGGTGCCGGCCGGTGGTCGCCGGCCAGTCGACGGCGAAGTGCTGCCAGGCGTACGGGTGCTCGGGCGCACCGAGCTCGGCCCGGGTCCAGCTCTGTCCATCGTCGACGGTCAGCTCGACGGCCGTCACCGGTCCGTACCCGGACCAGGCGCGACCCTCCAGAGTGCACTGTCCAGCTGGGACGATCCGGATCCGGGACATGAAGTCCGGGAACCCCGGTGGGATCAGCAGGGCCCGGGGCTCGATGCGGGTGACCGGCTCACCGGCGTCCTCGGGCTGCTGGCGCAGCCGGTACGCCACGGCGTTCTGGAAGCCGTCGAACTCGCGGTCCAGCACGGTGATGTCGCGCAGCCACTTGACGTGTGCCATGCCGTACCAGCCGGGGGCGATGAGCCGCAGCGGGAAGCCGTGCTGCACGGGCAGCGGTGCGCCGTTCATCTCGTACGCCAGGAGCAGGTCCTCGCCCAGCGCGTCGGCGAACGGCAGGGCGCGCTCGTAGTCCTGCTCGACGCCCCGCTCGATGCCGTGGTCGGCGCCGGTGAACACGACGTCGACCGCGCCCTGGCCCAGGCCGGCCTCGGCGAGCAGCGGAGCCAGCGGGGTACCGGTCCACTCCGCCGTACCGACCGCCTCCACCAGCCACGGCTGGCTGACCGGCCGCGGAGCCAGCCGGGCCCGCCCGTTGCCGGCGCACTCCATGGTCACCCGCTGCGTCACGCGGGGCCGCTCGGACAGGTCGCCGAGCGACAGGGCGAGCGGGCGCTCGACGTGGCCGCCGATCCGCAGGCGCCAGCTGTCCGGGTCGACCGCTGGGATGTCGTAGTGCACCAGCAGGTAATGCAGGCCGACCGGCGTCACGTCGTACCGCAGCGCCTCCAGCGGCAGCCCGTGGTTGCGCGCCGCGAGCTGGAGCTCGTCCACCGTGATGCCCTCGCCCGGCTCGGCCACCCGGCCGGGAGTGCTGACGTCCGTCACGCCCGCCTCGCCTCCGCGCTCGCTCCGCTCCTCGGGCGTGGCCGCCCTGCGATGCTCACTCGCTGTCGGCTCCGTCATAGCGCCGACGATACGACCGGTAGCAGGACGGCGGAGGGATGCACCGGGTCGTGCCAGATCTGCCGCGCGCCGGCCTGCAGCGTACGGGCGGTGCCCAGCGGGTGCCCGGTGCCCGGGTTGCGCGCGTACCGCGGGTGCGCTCCGCCGCTGATCTGCAGCCGGAGCCGGTGCCCGGTGCGGAACCGGTACGCGGTCGGCCACAGCTGTACGCGGACCGCGCGCACGCCGTCCGGCTCGGGCTCGAACCGGACGGGCGCCACCCGGGTCAGCCCGTCGCAGACGTTCCACGACCGGCCGGCGCCGTCCACGTCGCACAGCCTGGCGAACACGTCGAAATGAGCCAGCTCCGAGCGTACGTACACCAGTGCCTCGACCGGCCCGACCAGCTCGCAGGGCGCGTTGAGTGCGGCGCTGGTGTAGGTCAGCACGTCGGGCCGGGCCTCGATGGCCCGGTTGTCGACCTGCCCGGCCCGGTTCGCCACGAGCAGCGGGCCGCCCAGCGACGGGGTCGGGTCGGCCGGGTCGTACCGGAAACTGTCCGGTGTGGACGGTGCGGGCGGCTCGGCCGCCAGCCCGCCGCCGCCGTGCAGGTGCCACGGCCGGG
>JAEHDK010000389.1 GCA_016880465.1 Micromonosporaceae bacterium | reverse complement strand
CTGCGCCGGGCCAAGCGCGCCGGACTGGCCGACCGGCAGCTCGCCCGGCTGCGGCCCGAGCTGGCCGGCGAGGACGCGGTCCGCCGGTTGCGGCACCGGCTGGGGCTGCGGCCGGTGTACAAGACCGTCGACACCTGTGCGGCCGAGTTCGCGGCGGCCACGCCGTACCACTACTCGTCGTACGAGTCGCCGAGCGGCTACCTGGCCGACACCGACCCCGCGGCCGAGACCGAGGTCGTACCGTCGGCCCGGCCGAAGGTGCTCATCCTCGGCTCCGGGCCGAACCGGATCGGGCAGGGCATCGAGTTCGACTACTCGTGCGTGCACGCGGTGTTGGCGCTGCGCGCCGCCGCGTACGAGACCGTCATGGTCAACTGCAACCCGGAGACCGTCTCCACCGACTACGACACCGCCGACCGGCTCTACTTCGAGCCGCTGACCTTCGAGGACGTGCTGGAGGTGTGGCACGCCGAGCACACGTCCGGTGTCGCCGCCGGCGGGCCGGGCGTGGTCGGGGTGATGGTCCAGCTCGGCGGGCAGACCCCGCTCGGGCTGGCGCAGCGGCTCAAGGACGCGGGCGTACCCATCGTCGGCACCTCTCCCGAGTCCATCCACCTTGCCGAGGACCGGGGCGCGTTCGGGGCCGTCCTGGCCGCGGCCGGCCTGCCCGCGCCCGCGCACGGTACGGCCACCTCGTACGAGGACGCCAAGCAGATCGCGGACCGGATCGGGTACCCGGTGCTCGTACGACCGTCCTATGTGCTCGGTGGCCGGGGCATGGAGATCATCTACGACGACCTGACCCTGCGCGACTACATCGGCCGGGCGACCGAGATCTCCCCCGAGCACCCGGTGCTCGTGGACCGGTTCCTCGACGACGCGATCGAGATCGACGTGGACTCGGTCGTCGACGCGTCCGGCGAGGTGTACCTCGGCGGGGTGATGGAGCACATCGAGGAGGCCGGGATCCACAGCGGGGACTCGGCCTGCGCGCTGCCCCCGATCACGCTGGCCGGGTCGCACCTGGCGACCGTACGGCGGCACACCGAGGCGATCGCCCGCGGCATCGGGGTGCACGGGCTGCTCAACGTCCAGTACGCGCTCAAGGACGACGTGCTGTACGTGCTGGAGGCCAACCCGCGCGCGTCGCGCACCGTCCCGTTCGTCTCGAAGGCGACCGGGGTACCGCTGGCAAAGGTGGCCGCCCGGGTCATGCTCGGCGCCAGCATCGCCGAGCTGCGGGCGGCGGGCCTGCTGCCGCCGACCGGCGACGGGGGCACGGTCCCCGCTGGCGCGCCGATCGCGGTCAAGGAGGCGGTGCTCCCGTTCAAGCGGTTCCGTACGCCGGCCGGCAAGGGGGTGGACTCGCTGCTCGGCCCGGAGATGAAGTCCACCGGCGAGGTGATGGGCATCGACGTGCGCTTCGGTCACGCGTTTGCCAAGTCGCAGGCGGCCGCGTACGGCTCGCTGCCGATCGCCGGCAAGATCTTCGTGTCGGTGGCGAACCGGGACAAGCGCGGCATGATCTTTCCGGTCAAGCGCCTCGCCGACCTCGGCTTCGAGATCGTGGCGACCGCGGGCACCGGCGAGGTCCTGCGCCGGCATGGCGTCGACTGCGAGATCGTGAGCAAGCACTACGAGGGTGCCGGCAGCCGGGACGCGGTCTCGCTGATCGGGTCGGGCGAGATCCGACTCGTGATCACCACGCCACAGGGCGGCCCGGCGATGCGGATGGACGGGTACGAGATCCGCAGCGCCGCGGTCACCGCCGACATCCCGTGCATCACCACCGTGCCGGGCGCCGCGGCCGCGGTGATGGGCATAGAGGCGCTGATCCGTGGCGAGATGACGGTCCGGCCGCTGCAGGAGCTGCACGCCGCACTGCGCGAGTCGCCTCCCGCCGCGCAGGGCGGGTGATCGCGCGTGCTCTACGAGCGGGTGGCCCGACCGGCGCTCTTCCGGATCGGCGGCGGTGACGCCGAGGCAGCGCACGAGCGCACCCTGCGCTGGCTCACCGCGCTCGGCCGGCGGCCGGCGGTGCTCGCCGCGCTGCGCCGGGTCTACCAGGCCCGCGCGCCGCGTACCGTGTTCGGCGTCGAGTTCCCGAACCCGGTCGGGCTCGCCGCCGGCATGGACAAGGACGGGGTCGCGCTGGCCGCCTGGTCCGCGCTCGGCTTCGGGTTCGTCGAGGTCGGTACGGTCACCTGGCACGCGCAGCCGGGCAACGACCGGCCGCGGCTGTTCCGGGAGCCCGAGCGGGAGGCGCTCGTCAACCGGATGGGCTTCAACAACCGGGGTGCCGCCGCACTGGCCGCCCGGCTCGCGGCGGCGCCGGCGGGCTCGCCGGGCCGCCCGACCGTGCCGTTGGGGATCAGCCTGGGCAAGTCGAAGATCACCGCGTTGGGCGACGCGGTCCAGGACTACCTGGCCTCGTTCACGGCGCTGCGCGGCTACGGCGACTACTTCGCGGTCAACGTGTCCTCGCCGAACACGCCGGGGCTGCGCCGGCTCCAGGACCGCGGGTACCTCGACGCGCTGCTGGCGGCGCTCGTACCCGGCGGGAAGCCGATCCTGGTGAAGATCGCGCCCGACCTGACCGACCACGCGGTGGCCGAGGTGCTCGCCGTCTGCGCCGAGCGGGGGGCGGCCGGAGTGATCGCGACCAACACCGCCGCGACCGGCGCCGGCGGGCTCTCCGGCCGGCCACTGGCGCAGCGGGCTCGCGAGGTGGTCGCCCTCGTCGCGACGCAGAGCGCGTTGCCGGTGATCGGGGTCGGCGGGATCATGGACCTGGACGGCGCCGCGCGCATGTTCGACGCCGGCGCCAGCCTGGTTCAGCTCTACTCGGGCCTGGTCTACCACGGTCCACCGCTCGTCCGGGCGATCGCCCGCGGCACCGGGAGGTAACGCATGGAACCGTTCGGGGTACGGCTGCGCCAGGCGCTCGACGAGCGTGGTCAACTCTGCGTCGGCGTCGACCCGCACGAGCGGTTGCTCCGGGCGTGGGGGCTGGACGACACGGTGGCTGGGCTGCACCGGTTCACCGAAACGGTGATCGAGGCGCTGGCCGATCGGGTAGCGGTCGTCAAGCCGCAGTCGGCGTTCTTCGAGCGGTTCGGCGCGCGTGGGATTGCGGTGCTTGAGTCGGCTATCCGACAGTTCCGGGCTGCCGGTGCTCTGGTATTGCTCGACGTCAAGCGGGGTGATATCGGCTCGACCGTGGCGGGGTACGCCCAGGCGTACCTGGATCCATCCAGCCCGCTGTATGTTGATGCGATCACCGCCACCCCGTACCTCGGCTTCGGGTCGCTGCTGCCCATGATCGAGATGGCCGAGGCGTACGGCGGCGGCGTGTTTGTCGTCACGCTCACCTCGAACCCGGAGGGGGCGGCCGTCCAGCGGGCGGTCGGCCCCGACGGGCGTACCGTCGCCCAGCTCATCCTGGACGAGATTGCGCAGGTCAACGCGGGGGTGAAGCCCATCGGGAGCATTGGCGCGGTGGTGGGTGCGACGGTGGATCCCACCGGCTACGACCTCGACCGGGTCAACGGACCGCTGCTCGCGCCGGGCCTGGGCGCCCAGGGCGGCACGCCGGAGCGGCTGCGCGCGGTCTTCGGCCGGAACCTGTCTGCGCTGCTCCCGGCGTACTCCCGGGAGCTCCTCGGGCACGGCCCCAGCGTGGCCGGCCTGCGCGCCGCGGCGGCCCGGGCGCTGGACGCCTGTCGCTCCGCACTGGGCGCCGACAGCTGACGCCGGCACGTCACGATCCGGTTTCCCGGCGTGTCGCGACGTTGCCGAAACCGCCGTTGACCGCTAGTTTTCCCCGCGCTGGCTACCACAACAACCCCATAGGGACCTGAGGAGAACTGGTGCCCCTCCCGTCACTGAGCCCCGAGCAGCGTGCCGCCGCGCTGGAGAAGGCGGCCGAGAT
>JAEHDK010000388.1 GCA_016880465.1 Micromonosporaceae bacterium | reverse complement strand
CACACGGCCGTCGCCGGCATCCGGATTGCGGCCGGCTTCTTGATTACTGACCTCACATCCTGCCATGGCTAAGCCTCCCTCGTGATGGTGACCGTGACACCGCCGGTCGGCACGCCGCCCTGGCGCAGCGCGTCGACCCGCAGCTCGGCCTTGAGCCCGCCGCCGGCCTTGTCCAGGACGATCAACGAGTACACGTTGCCGGTACCGAGATCGACCGCGAGCGTGCTGGCCGCTCCGCCGCCGACCGGCTGCAGCCGCAGCGTAAACCGGCCCGGTTCGACCTGCTGGTACGCGGTGGTCGTCGCGAACGCCACGCCGCTGGCGATGCTCGGCCCCCCGGACACCGAGACATCGAGGATGGGTGCCGTGACCGACGCCTGCACGATGCGTACCTTGGCCTTGCCCGCTGGCGGCAGGGCCAGGTCGTCATCGATGACCTTCAGGCCTAACGCGGCGTGCTTGCCGACGCCCGCGACCGTGTACGCCTTGCCACCCGCCACGATCACCTCGGTCGTCAGGACCGGTGGATCGGACTCCGGTGCGCCGGCCGGCCGCATCGCGACCGCGTACGAACCGGTCGGCAGCTGCTGGTAGGTCGACACGACCCCGTACGGCACCGACGGGAACTTCTTGCGCCCGATCGCGCCGGTCACCGAGCTGAGATAGACGTCCACCGCCGGCGTGTCCGGGGACAGGTGCGCAAGGCGCACATATCCCGTACCAGCGGCTGCCGCCGGCGAAACGTCCAGAGTGGACATACCAGCGGCCACCAAAGCGGTGGTCGCCAGCGTTACGACGCGCCGCAATTCGATCACTGACACAGGGCCTCCCTCCCAGGGTCAGGGCAGTTCGTCCGATGCCGCGCACGCCTGAGCCCCCTGGGGGTCGGCCGACCGCCACTCGGGTGTGGCCCGACACCAGGGGCCCACCCTGCCCGGCGCCTGCCGGCGACACAAGGGGCCGGACGGATATTGTCACGCTCGCGGCACGATTGGTTCCACGGCGTAATAGTGGAGCTTGACCTGCTCGTCTACCCCGGCCACCAGCAGCACTGTCGGGTATGCGACTCCACCCGGCGACGCCCGGTCGCTCCGCCGAACGGAACGACCGGGCGCCGCGTGGAGCCGGGTCAGTCGTCGTTGACGATCGTGCCCACGGCGAGCGGATCGGCGAGCCGGATCCGCGGGCCGGCCAGCACCAGCAGGGCGAGCTGCTCGTCCGGCTCGGCCCGCTGGTCACCCCGTACCGCGACGGTGAAGGTCAGGCTCGTGGCCCCCGCCGCGAGCGTCTGGCAGGCGAGGATCGGCCCGTCGTGGTCCTGGCCGAACTGGGCGGTGATGTCGACCGCGACCGCGCACACGGTCACGTCGACCGACAGCGCTCGCGAGACCGTCACCTGGAACGGCATCGGCGTGCTGCCCTTGTCGCCCTCCACTGTGGACACATCGGCGACGCGCAGCTGCGGGCGGGACCGGAAGCGGGCCACCTGCGGGTCGTGGTCGCTGACTCCGCGGGCACCGTCGCCGGCGAAGTCGGCCGGCCAGCCGGCATTGACATGCGCCGCCCGGATCTGCACCAGGTCGTCGTGCAGCGCCGCGTTCACGAACAGGCTGTCCAGCGTCTGCGCCTGACCCTGGAAGGTGTACGAGTACGCCGCCCCCGGTACGTCGGCCACGAGGTCGTCCCAGAGGTTCGCCAGCCCGGCCGCGTAGAGCGGGCCCAGCTGGTCGGAGGGCGGGACGCCGCCGGCGGTCGCGATCGGGTCGTCCGGCCGCGGGAACACGTTCAGATCGCCGCCGAAGACCACCCGGGCGGCGGGGTTCGCCGCCTGGATCGCGGTGGCGATCGCCGCACCGTACCGGGCCTGCTCGGTACGCTGACCGACCCGGGCGTCCGGGGTGGACGAGAAGTGGTTGCTGGTCGCCCACAGCGGGTAGCCCTCGGTCTCGCCCGGCCCGGCGGCCACGAAGAACCGCGCCACCTGCGGGGCCCGGGTGTACACGTTGGACCCGTCGACGCCGGTCGAGGTGTCGACGTCGGCCGGTAGGACCGCGTTGAGCGCCTTGGGGTTCTGCACGTCGGCGTTGTACGACAGCCCCGGCGCCCGATAGCTGACGGTCGGCGCCGAACCCAGGACCGGGTCGGCCGCGGTCGGCACCTCCAGTTGCATCCGGTCGGTGCGGAAGAGGAACGCGGACACGATCCCGCGCGCGTCCGCGCCGTTGCGGTCGTACGCGGTGTCGTACGCCGGTCCACCGGCGGCCGCGATGGCGATCGTCAGCTCCTGCAGCGTGTCCGGCTTGCCGTCCGCGTTGTTCACCGTGCCGCAGCGCAGCGCGCCGGCCGTCACCGTGCAGATGTCCTGGTCCTCGGCCTCCTGGGTGAGGATCAGGTCGGGCGATCGCAGGTCGGTGACGATCTGCTGGGCGATCTGGCCCAGCCGGGTCTGGTACGCCTCGTCGCTCGCCGGTACGTAGTCGAACGGTGGGCTCACGCCCGGACACCCGGAGTTGCCGGTGAAGTCGCACCCGTCGAACGGGTCGTCCCGGAAGTCGTACAGGTTCTCGACGTTGAACGTCGCGATCGCCAGCTCCTCGGACCGGTTCGCCGGCTGCACCGGGTTGTTCGCCGCCGGGTCGGCGCCCGGCGTGAAGGCGACCGACTCGGCCTGGATGCCGTACTTCTCGAAGGAGAAGTAGAGGCCGCCGTACGCGTCGCCGGTCAGTGTGTCGAACACCCGTACCGGCGGCAGCATCGCCAGACTGGATCCGGCCGTCCACTTGAGACCGAGGCTGCCCATCATGATGCGCTGGCCGTTGCCGTCGTCGAACAGCGCGTCCGGGTTGTTGTCCAACGGGTGCGGGTCACGGAAGACCCGGCGGGCGTACGGGTCGGCCCGGTCGAGCAGCGGATCGTCGACGTCGAGCAGCCACGCCTCGGCATCCGCGGTGGAGGCGAACACGTCCCGCCCGCTGGTCGCTCGGCTCCCGGCCCGGATTCGCATGCGCATGCCCTCGTGCCGCTCCCAGAAGCGGTTCGCGGTGGCCAGGTCGACCGGCGGCACCGCGTCGTCCACCGCGACCGCGGTGCTCACGTCGAGCCCGGTGGCCAGCCGCGACATCAACGAGGCGCTGCTCAGCTCGGTGAGCAAGAAGAACTCGGAGACCCGGGCGCGGATGACGACCTCGTCGCCGACGGCCGGCACGTACCCGCCGATCAGCGAGGTGAACGCGCCCATGAACACGAAGATGCCGTCGGACGTCGTGGCATCTTCGTCGGTCGCGCCGAGCCGGCTCTGCAGGAAGAAGCCGTTCTGGTCGACGCCGGCGGCGGTGCGGGACAGGACCCGTTGGGTGATCACGCCGCGTACGGCGTAGAACGTAGTGCTGGGCGTGGTGCCCACTGGCGGGGCGAGCGGCGAGCGGTCGGTATCGCCGTCCTCCGTGTCGAGCGTCCGGCCCTGCACCTCGCCGACGGTCAGCACGGTCATCACCTGGACGGCGAGGGTGCAGGTCGCGGTCGTCCCATCAGTATCGGTCGAGGTGAGCCTGACCTCGTACGAGCCGGCCGGAACGGCCGCGTCGACCGTCACGTCAGCCGAGGCGGTACCGCCGACGCCGGCCGCCGGGGTGACCGCGGTGCGCGCGATCGAGCCCGCCGCGGGCGGCGGGGTGACCGCGGTGACGGCGAGGTCGACGATCGTGTCGTCCGGGTCGGTCGCGGTGACGGTCCGGGTCGCCGCCGTGCCGACCGGGGTGGCCAACGTACCGCCGCAGGTCACCGACGCCGGCACGTCGACCGGGCCACCGCCGTCGAAGGTGTGGGTGCCCAGCCCGTCGACGGTGTCGGTCACGAACCCGGTCCATTGCGCCGCCGGGTCGAAGGCGTCGGATGGGTCCGGATCGCCGGCCGAGATCGAGGACAGCCGGCGCAGCGTGTTGTCCAACGTACTGGCGAGCCCGGTGCCCCATTCGGTGCCGGGATCGAACCCCACCTGCCCGATCACGTCGAGCACCGGCCCGGAGGCACCGCCCCGGCGCAGCACGAGCGCGTCGTCGCCGTTGTAGAAACTCGCCGCGCTGGTCTGGTCCGCCTGAGCGAGGATGGGCGCCGAGGCGGCCGCCTGCGCCAGTACGAACACGTCGCCGTCCGCCACCGAGCCGGTCAGCGACACGGATGTGCCTGGGGTGGTCGCGCCGTTGAAGTACATCTGCACGACGTACCCGCCGGCGGTGAGATCGACTGCTGCGCCCGTACCGTTGAACAGCTCCAGGGCCTTGTTGTTCGAGGAGCCCTCGAGGTACTCGGAGAAGAACAGGTCGGTCGGGGCGGCTGCCTGTGCGCTCGGGGCCGCGAGCCCGAGCACCGACAGGGTGGTGAGGGCCACGGTCAACACGGCCACCGGACGCAGGCGCATGGGTCCTCCATGATCGGGGTTTGACGGAGGGTCACCTGACGCTACGGCGCAGAGTCAACGCGCGTCTATCCCCTGGTCGTCAGCACGGTGAACAAGCGCCCAAGGTCCACACAGGACGATAATCAGGCGCGGACCGGACGGAGAACCCCAGCCGGTCGGGACGCGGCCGGTCGGGACCCGCCCGGTCGGCTGCCGGCGGGCCGGCTACCCGCCCACCGCTGGGCGTTGCGGGTCGGCTCCTGCGCAGTCATATCGCACCTCCTCGACACCGGACTAACGACGGCCGGGTGCCGCCGGTCGCGGACGTACGTAAACCCCGGCGCCCATACCACACTGCCGGCTCGAACACCAGTGGAACGGCCGATTGCCGCGTTTTTCGCGGCAGCCCTTTGCATCGGGCCGGCGGATTGACGAACATCGGTAGCCAGGCGTACGCGCGTGCGTACGCGTCGGGTCCGTGGCACGCCGGACCCCGCATTGTCACCCCCTGACATCGGTTCGTACCTGGAGGGAATGGACGTGGACGATCTGCCGATCGGCCGCCGCGTGTCGTACTGGCGGAGCCGTCGCAAGATGTCGCAGCAGGTCTTCGCCGATCGGCTGGGCAAGTCGAAGAGCTGGGTGGACAAGGTCGAGCGGGGAGTTCGCCGGCTCGACAAGTTCTCGGTGGTCTACGAGATCGCCGATGTCCTCCAGGTCGACGTCCAGCTCCTGCTCGGCCGGGATCCCGACCGCCGGCCGGACAGCACCAACTGCATCGACCAGGTCGAGGTCGAGGAGATCCGGGCCGCCCTCGAGCGGTACGACCAGCTCAGCGCATTCCTGTGCGCGCCACCCGAGCCGCCGCCGCTGACCGAGATGCACAAGGCCGTCGGCCACGGCTGGCTGACCTACCAGCACGCCAAGTACGGCGTGTTGGCGCGCGCCCTGCCCCGGCTGCTCCGCGACGCGCAAGCGGCCGACGCGTCGTACTCGACCACCGAGGATGCCGGCGACGCCGCCCATCTGCTCGCCCAGGTGTACCAGATCTCCTCCTCGGTCCTGCGCAAGCTCGGCGAGCACGAGCTGGCCTGGCTCGCGGCCGACCGGTCGATCGCGGTGGCCCAGCGGGCCGGCGACCAGTTGCTCGCCGGTACGGCCAGCTACCGCGCCGGCAACGCGCTGCTCGCGCTCGGTCGGGCGCGCGCGGCCCTGGAGGTGAACGTCAACATCGCGAACCGGCTGGCTCCCGAATGCACCGGGTCGTCAGGTACCCCGCAGCGGCTGTCCGTCTACGGCACGCTGCTGCTGCAGGGTGCGATGGCGGCGGCCCGCATCGGCGACAGCGCGACGGTGCGCGACCTCATCCACGGCGCGGTGGACGCGGCCGCCCACGTCGGTGACGACCACAACTACTACTGGACGAGCTTCGGGCCGACCAACATCGAGCTGCACCGCGCCGCGGCCGCGGTCGAGCTGGGGGAGGGCCGGCTCGCGGTGGAGACCCACACCCGCCTCGACATGGACCGCTTCGGCGGCCTGTTGCCGGAACGCCGGGCACACCACTTCCTCGACATCGCCCGCGGGTACGCCCAGCTGGGCGACGTGGACCGCGCGGGCGAGATGCTGCTGGAGGGTGACCGCATCGCGCCGGCGGAGATCCGCTGCCGGCCGATCGCGCACGAGGTACTCTCCGACCTACTGCGGCGGACCCGGGGCAGCCCGGTCCAGCCGATTGCCGAGCTGGCCGAACACATGGGGGTGGGGGTGTGACATCGTCCGCCCCGCGGCCCGGCCCGCGTGGCCGGGTCCTCTACCTCATCGTGTGCGGCTCACCCCTGGCGCGCGGGGCCGGCCGGTTCGTCACGCTGGCCCAGGACGCCGGCTGGGACGTCTGCGTGGTGGCGAGCCCGGACGGCCGCAAGTTCGTCGACGTGCCGGCGCTCGCGGCGCAGACCGGGCATCCGATCCGCAGCCACTACAAGGAGCCGGGCGAGCCCGACGTGCTGCCGGCCCCGGACGCGATCGTCGTCGCCCCCGCGACGGTCAACACGATCACGAAATGGGCCGCGGGCATCGCTGACACGCTGCCCCTCGGGCTGCTCGTGGAGGGCCAGGGCCTGGGGCTGCCGATCGTCGCGATGCCGTACACGAACGCGGCGATGGCGGCCCACCCGGCGTTCCTGGAGGGCATCCAGCGGCTCCGCCGCTGGGGTGTCCTCGTGCTGTTCGGCGACGACGTGCTGGCCCTGCACCCGGCCGGGACCGGGGACCAGTACCTCGACGGGTTTCCGTGGCACCTGGCTTTGTCGGCGTTGCCGAGCCGCTGACGCTGGTAGCCTCGCGGCCGTGACCACACCACCGGCCTGCCCGCCGACCGTCGCGGACGCGCTCGCCGCGCTCGACGAGCAGTACCCGCCGGGCTGGGCCGCGGACTGGGACCGGGTCGGGCTCGTCCTCGGGGAGCCGGCGGCCTGCGTCGACACCGTGCTGTGCGTGGTCGACTGCGTACCCGGGACGGTGGCTCAGGCCATCCAGATCGGCGCGCAGCTGATCGTGGCGCATCACCCGCTGCTGCTGCGCGGGGTGTCGAGCGTCGCGCCGACCACGTACCGCGGCCGGATCGTGCACGACCTGATCCGGCACGGGGTGGCCCTGATCGTGGTGCACACCAACGCGGACGTCGCCCGCCCGGGCGTGTCCGACGCGCTCGCCACCCGGCTGGGGCTGACCGGGCTGCGGCCGCTGCGCCCGGCGCCGGAGGGCGCCGGTACGGGCACCGGCCGCATCGGTACGCTGCCCGGGCCCATGGACCTGGCGCAGTTCACCGCATACGCGGCCGCCGTGCTGCCGCCCACGTCCTGGGGCGTACGCGCCGCGGGCGACCCGAAGCGGCCCATCGAGACCGTCGCGGTATGCGGTGGCGCCGGCGACGCGTACCTGGCCGACGCGGCGGCCGCGGGCGTCGACGCGTACCTGACCGCGGACCTGCGACACCATCCGGCGAGCGAGTTCCTGGCGGACGGCGGGCCGGCATTGCTGGACGCGGCACACTGGGCGACCGAACGGCCCTGGTTGGACGAGCTCGTCCGGTACCTGCGACCCGTTCTGGAAGTCACCGCCGTCGTCTCCGACCTCGACACCGACCCGTGGACCGTCGCGGAAAGGAGCCCCGCCCAGT
>JAEHDK010000011.1 GCA_016880465.1 Micromonosporaceae bacterium | reverse complement strand
GCGCTGGCCGGTGTTCGCGGCCGGTGGACTCGCCCTGCTGGCCGCGATCTGCGCCGCTCTGCTGGCCGGCCGGCGCACGCTGCGCCGCGGCATCTTCGGCCTGCTGCGCCGGGTTCCGGAGCGGCACCGCTGGCAGGCCGGCCTGGCCGAGGGACTCGTCGTGGCGCTGGCCGGCGCCTCGCTGTTCGCCGCGATCAGTGACCGCACCGCGCCGCTCGCGCTGCTGGCACCGGCACTGCTGGCCGTCGTGGCCGGGGTTGCCGGCGGCCGGGCGCTCGGGGTGTGGTCGCGGTTGCGGCTCGTCGTCGCCCGCCGGCGCGGCCGGCTGCCCGCCCTGCTGTCCGCCGCACAGCTGGCTCGCCGGCCGGCCGCCAACCGGGTGGTCATCGTGGTCACGGTGGCCGTCGCGCTGCTCGCGTTCGCCGCGACGGCCTGGGACGTGTCGGCACAGGCGCGCCAGGACGCGGCCGAGGACACGGTCGGCGCCACCCGCGTCTACACGGTCACCGCACCACACCCGCAGGCCCTCGCCGCGGCGGTCGCCAAGGCCGATCCGAGCGGCAAGGCGATGGCCGTGGTCCGGCTCGGTGTCCCGTACGCGGACCGCCAGGTCGAGCTCATCGGGGTCCAGGCACCGCTGCTCGCCGAGGTGGCCGTGTGGCGCGGCGAGGACCGGCTGGCGCTCGACCGGATCGCCGCGGCGCTGCGGCCGAAGCTGGCGGACCCGTTGACGGTCAAGGACCACATCGAGGTCGACCTCGACGCGCGGGGGATCACCGGACCGCCGGCGCGGTTCTCCGCGGTCGTCTCCGTGCCGGGCGAACCGCCGCGTACGGTCGCGCTCGGCTCGTTGCTGGCCGGGCTGCGTACCTACCGCGGTACCGTGCCCGAGTGCCGGGCCGGCTGCCGGTTGCTGGGGCTGGCGCTGTCCCCCGGTACGAGCACCGCGGCGTACACCGCGAACCTCGCTATCCGGGCGATCCGGTCGACCGACGGCGAGCTCAAGGCCCGGTTCGACATCGCCGACGCGTGGCGGTTCGTGCCCGAACGGACCCCCAAGGCCAGCGTCACCCTGCGCGCCGGCAACCCGATGCAGGTCACGGTCACCTCGGCGGACCAGGGCGACGTGCTTGTCGAGTACGCCGACACCCCGGCCGCACTGCCGGCCGTGCTGGCCGGCTCGGCACCCGCCGACGACCCGCAGGCGGCGGAGTTCACCTTCCCCGGCTTCGCCGACCAGCCGCAGGCCTTCACGATCGCCGAGCGCGCGCCGCGGCTGCCCCGGGTCGGCGGGTACGGCCTGCTGTTCGACCTGGACTACGCGGTACGCCTCGCGGAGCGCACGACCAGCCTGGCCGACACCACCCAGCTGAGGTACGAGGTGTGGGCCGCGGCCGACGCACCCGCCGATCTCGAGACCCGGCTCGGTACGGAGGGCCTGCCGGTCCTGCGTAGCGAGTCGATCACCAGCAGCGTGGACGGGCTGGCCCGCCGGGCACCGGCGCTCGGGTTGCGGCTCTACCTGCTCGCCGGCGCGGTGGCCGTCGCGCTCGCGGTCGGCGTGGTGCTGATGACCGCGTACGTCGGGGTGGACGCGCGCCTCTATGAGCTCGCCGCGCTGCGGGTGGCCGGCGTACGCCGCAAGCTGCTGCGCCGCGGCGTGCTGCGCGAGTACACCGCACTGCTCGTCGTGCCGCTGGTCGTCGGCTTCGCGGTGGGCGCGGCCGGAGCCGTGCTCATGCTGCCGGGCATCCCGCTCGTCACGGCGGATACCCCAGCCGGCGACCTGACGTGGCAGCCTGGTATGGGCGCGCTGCCGCTCGCCGTCGCGGTGACCGCGCTGGGCCTGTTGCTCACCGTCGGTGTGGTACTGCGGATGCTGCGCCGGGCGACGCCAGACAGACTCCGGGAGGTCCGGTGAGTACGAGGACTGAGGTGGCCGGTCCTGGTCTCGGGCTGACCTGTCGCGGGTTGGTCTACATCTACCGGCTCGAGGGGTACGACGTCGTCGCGCTCGCCGGGGTCGATCTCGACATCGCGCCGGGCGAGTCGGTTGCCCTGCTCGGCCCGTCCGGTTCCGGTAAGTCGACGCTGATGTCGCTGCTGGCCGGGCTGCTCCGGCCGGCGGCCGGACGGGTGCAGGTCGGCGGGTACGACCTCGTCAAGGCGTCGGAGGCTGAGCGCCAGCGGATGCGGGCGACCGAGGTCGGCGTGGTACTGCAGGGCGCGAACCGGAACCTGCTGCCATACCTGACGGCCGAGCAGAATGTGCGGTTCGCGCAGCGGGGCACGCCGGCCGACCGGCGCCGCGACCTGCCGAACCCGCGCGAGGTGCTGTCGCTGGTCGGGCTCGCCGGCCGCGGTCGCTACCGGGTACGCCCGTCGTCGCTGTCGCCCGGCGAGCGGCAGCGGCTGGCGCTGGCCGTCGCGCTCGCCGCCCGGCCGGGGCTGCTGCTGGCCGACGAGCCGACGAGCCAGCTGGACAGCCGTACCCGCGATGATGTCGTCGCGGCGCTGGAGACGGTGCGCCGGGCCGGTACGACGGTCGTGCTGGTGACCCACGACCCGGAGGTCGGCATGCGGCTCGGCCGCACGGTCACCATCCGGGACGGCCGGGTCGGCGCCGAGGGTCGGCTGGGCGAGGAGTACGCGGTCGTCGGCCGCGACGGGACCATCCACCTGCCATCGGACGTCCTGCGCATGCTGGTCCCGGGCACGCTGGTCCGGGTGCTGCTACAGCCGGACGGCACGGTGCTGCTGAACCCCGCCCACGACCCCTCGGGCCGAGCCGACCAGGGCCGAGCCGACCAGGGCCGACCCGACCGGAGCCGGCCGGAACTCGGCCGACCCGACCACGGGCGGATCGAGCTGGCCGCCATCGCCGCGGCGCGCGACGAGCCGCCCGCCTGGACCGACACGCGGCACGCCGAGCCGAGCATGTGGACCGAGTCACCGGCCAAGCTCGAGGCCATCGGCCGCGCGGAGATCGCCGACCGGTCGGCGTACGCCGAGCACCTGCCGTACGCCGCGCCGCACACCGACCACGTGCCGTACGTCGAGGCGCCGCCTGCCGAGCCTGCCGACCCCGCGCACGGCGAGCGGGCCCAGCATGCCGAATCGACGATTGCATTGCCCCGCACCGGCGATGGCGACCGGCCGGCGGGCCGGGTCGCCGTGGACTTCGGCGAGGTCCAATGAGGACACTGATGGTCGACCAGGTCACCGTGGCGTACGGCCGGGAGCGGCCGGTGCTGCGCGACGTGTCCGCGGCGGCCGTGCCGGGGCGGGTCCTCGCGGTGACCGGTCCGTCCGGCGCCGGCAAGACGACCCTGCTGTGGGCGATGGCCGGGCTGCTGCGGCCGGCCCGCGGCTCGGTGACCGTGGACGGCGCCCTGCTGCGCGACCGCGACCACGCGGTGACCCAGCGGGTCGTGTTGGTACCGCAGGACAACGGGCTCGCCACGATCCTCACCGCGGGCGAGAACGTACAGGTGGCGCTCATCGCCGCGGGTGCACCGCCGAACGACGCCCGGCGGATCACCGCGGAGTCGCTGGACCGGCTGGGCCTGACCGGCCAGACGGACCAGCTCGTCGAGGAGCTGTCGGGTGGACAGCAGCAGCGCACCGCGATAGCGCGAGGGCTGGCGCTGCGGGCCGACGTACTGCTCGCCGACGAGGTCACCAGCGAGCTGGACGCGGCCAACCGGCAGCGGGTGCTGGAACTGCTGCGGGAGGAGGCCGATCGCGGGGCCGCCGTGGTGTTCGCCACCCACGACCCGGACGCGGCGGCCACCTGCGACGCTGAGCTGCACCTCGTGGACGGAGTCGCGCACCTGGTCAGGGGCTGACCGGTCGCCGACAGCAGACCGTCCGCACGCTGGAGAGGCTGGCCCGGCGCGGGTACGCTCGCGGGCGCCAACGAGTTCCTCAGCAGGGGAGATACGTATGACTGAAGTTGCTTCCGGCCTGCCCGCGCAGCGCTCCGACGACGAGGCCGCAAGCGAGCCGACCGGCTACCCGGCACCAGTGACGTCCACTCAGGACGGTCCTGGTGCGTTCGACCGGGCCCAGGACGTCGCCAGCCGGGCCGGCGAGGTGGCCAGCGAGGTGGTCGAGCGAGTCGGGGATGCCGTGGACCGCGCCGCCCAGGCGTCCGGCCGGGTCGCCGCGGCCGTGGTCGACCGGCTGCGCAACAACGCGGAGCTGACCGCCGAGCGCGGCCGTACCACCATCGCCAACGAGGTCGTCGAGAAGATCGCCGGCATCGCGGCCCGTGAGGTGCCCGGCGTGTACGACCTGGGTGGTGACGTGGCGCGCGTGTTCGCCGCCGTCAAGGAGCGGATCGGCCTCGGCGAGGCGGAGGACGCGACCGACCGCGGCGTCTCGGTACGGCTCGAGGGCTCGACCGCGGCCATCGACATCACGATCGTCATCGAGTTCGGGTTCGTCGTCTTCTCGGTGACCGAGAAGGTTCGCGCGAAGGTGATCAGCTCGGTCGAGAACCTGCTCGGCCTGGAGGTCACCGAGGTCAATATCGTCGTCGACGACGTACACGTCGAGGACGGCGGCCGCGCCGGCAACGACGAGGCGCGGGCGTCCAACTACAGCTGAACGCCGTGGCGGAGGCGGCCACCCGAGCCGAATGGCTGAGCCGGGCGGCCGCCGCCCGCCGCCGCCCGCCGCGGTCCTACCGGGACCGCGACCTCAGCGGTCCGCGGCTCGGTACGAGTGCTTAGCGATCGTTCAGGCCTGGGCCTAGTATCGGCATCATGGACGCCCACGAGATCGCCGCCGGCCGCGACCGCTGGCAAGCCCGGTACGACGCCGCGCGCAAGCGGGACGCCGATTTCACCACGCTGTCCGGGATGCCCGTCGAGCCGGTGTACGGCCCGACCGGCGACCATCCCGGGTTCGACCGGATCGGCTGGCCGGGCGAGTACCCGTACACCCGCGGCCTGTACCCCACCGGCTACCGCGGGCGCGCCTGGACGATCCGGCAGTTCTCCGGCTTCGGCAACGCGCAGCAGACCAACGAGCGGTACAAGATGCTGCTGCAGGCCGGTGGCGGCGGGTTGAGCGTCGCCTTCGACATGCCCACGCTGATGGGCCGGGACTCGGACGACCCGCAGTCGCTCGGCGAGGTCGGCCACTGCGGCGTGGCGATCGACTCGGCGGCCGACATGGACGTCCTGTTCGCCGACATCCCGCTGGCCGACGTGACGACCAGCATGACGATCTCCGGGCCGGCGGTACCGGTCTTCTGCATGTACCTCGTGGCTGCCGAGCGCCAGGGCGCCGCGCTCGCCAACCTCGACGGCACCCTGCAGACGGACATCTTCAAGGAGTACATCGCCCAGAAGGAGTGGCTGTTCCCGCCCCAGCCGCACCTGCGCCTGATCGGCGACCTGATGGAGTACTGCGGGTACGAGATACCGCGGTACAAGCCGCTGTCGGTGTCCGGTTACCACATCCGCGAGGCGGGTTCGACGGCGGCGCAGGAGCTGGCGTACACACTGGCCGACGGGTTCGGGTACGTCGAGCTGGGCAGGTCCCGCGGGCTCGACGTGAACCTGTTCGCCCCGGGCCTGAGCTTCTTCTTCGACGCGCACGTCGACTTCTTCGAGGAGATCGCGAAGTTCCGGGCCGCCCGGCGGATCTGGGCACGCTGGCTGCGCGAGGTGTACGGCGCCACCGACGAACGCGCGCTGTGGCTGCGGTTCCACACCCAGACGGCCGGCGTCTCGCTGACCGCGCAGCAGCCGTACAACAACGTCGTACGCACCGCCGTCGAGGCGCTCGCCGCGGTCCTCGGCGGCACGAACTCGCTGCACACGAACGCGCTCGACGAGACGCTCGCGCTGCCGACCGCCGAATCGGCCGAGATCGCACTGCGTACCCAACAGGTGATCATGGAGGAGACCGGCGTGTCGAACGTCGCGGATCCGCTCGGCGGCTCGTGGTACGTCGAGGCGCTCACCGACCAGATCGAGGCCGAGGCGGAGGCGATCTTCGCGCGGATCCGGGCGATGGGCTCCGACGGTTCGATCACCTCCGGCATCCTGCGTGGGATCGAGGACGGCTGGTTCATGGCCGAGATCGCCGAGGCGGCCTTCGTCTACCAGCAGGCGCTGGAGAAGGGGACGAAGAAGGTGGTGGGGGTCAACTGCCACACCGGCACCGTCTCGTCCGAGCTGGCGATCCTGCGCGTCTCGCACGAGGTGGAGGTCGAGCAGCGGCGGACGCTCACGCGCCGCCGGGCCGACCGCGATCAGGCGCGGGTGGACGCCGCCCTGGCCCGGCTGGTCGAGGCGGCCCGGACGAGCGACAACATGATCCCCCCGATGCTCGACGCGGCCCGCGCCGAGGCCACGCTCGGTGAGATCTGCGACGCCCTCAAGGCCGAGTGGGGCACCTACCGCGAACCAGCGAGATTTTGAGCGGCCGAGGTCGGCGCAGCACGCAATGCCGGGAACAGCCGGCGGCGCCTGCCGAGCGGAGGCGGGCCCGGCAAGCAACGTGCCAGACTAGGGGCTATGAGCGATCCCCGTACCAGCCCGTCGATCTTCACGCGCGGCGCGGTCGACCTGTCGGCGCTGCGTACCCCCCCACCACCACCACCACCACCACCTCCGCCGCCGGCCCGGCCGGCCGAGGCGGGCGGTGCCCCACGGCCGGGTGGTGGAGTGGCGGTCATCGACGTCACCGAGGCCACGTTCCAGAGTGAGGTCGCCGAGCGGTCACTGACGACCCCGGTCGTGATCGACTTCTGGGCCGAGTGGTGCGGGCCGTGCAAGCAGCTTTCGCCGGTACTGGAGAAGCTGGCCGTGGAGGGCGGCGGCTCCTGGGTGCTGGCCAAGGTCGACGTGGACGCCAACCCGAGGCTCGCGCAGATCTTCCAGGTCCAGAGCATTCCGATGGTGTACGCGGTGGTCGGTGGTCGGCCGGTTGACGCGTTCGCCGGCGTGGTGCCCGAGACCCAGCTGCGGCAGTGGATCGACGCGATCCTGAAGCTGGCCGGCGGCGAGCCGGCCCAGCAGGAGGACCCTCGGATCACGGCCGCCGACGACGCGCTGATGTCCGGCAACCTCGACGAGGCGGAGCGGGCGTACCAGAAGATCCTCTCCGACTCGCCCGCGAACGCCGCCGCGGAGGCCGGTCTCGCGCACGTCGAGCTGGCCCGGCGCGTCAAGGGTGTCGACCCGTACGAGGCGCTGGCCCGGGCCGAGGCGGCGCCGGACGACGTGGACGCCCAGCTGCTCGCCGCTGACGTGCAGGTACTCTCCGGCGAGGCGCACGCCGCGTACACCCGGCTGGTCGATCTGGTCCGGCGGACGTCGGGCGAGGACCGCGAGCGGATCCGCAAGCACCTGGTCTCCCTGTTCACGGTCGCCGAACCGGACGACCCGGCCGTGGCAGCCGCCCGCCGGGCCCTCGCGAGCGCCCTGTTCTAGCCGGCGGAGCATGCCGATGCGCCGGATCGCCCTCCTCGACGCCCCGTCCAACCTGGGCTTGAGCCCGCCGACCGGGTCCTCGGTCCCCGGCTGCGCCAAGGCGCCCGGTGCCCTGCGCGACCACGGACTGCTCACCCGGCTCGATGCGCGTGAAGCGGGCTGCCTCAGCGCCCCACGGTACGACCCGGCGGGTTGGCGGCCCGGCGACGGCGTGTGCCACGCGGACCTGATCGCGGACTACTCGGTGCGCCTCGCCAACCGGATCGGCGCGCTGGTGGCGGCCGGCGACTTCCCGGTGGTAGTCGGCGGCGACTGCTCGATCCTGATCGGTGCCGCGCTCGCGATGCACCGGCACGCGCAGGCGACCGGCGGGCGCGTCGGGCTCGTCTTCGTCGACGGGCACTCGGACTTCCGGCACCCCGGCAACGCGGCCTACGTCGGCGCGGCGGCCGGCGAGGACCTGGCCATCGTCACCGGCCGGGGGCAGGCGGAGCTGGCCGCGATCGAGGACCGCCGGCCGTACTTCCGCGATGTCGACGTCGTCGTGCTCGGGATCCGGGCCCAGGACGACTACCGGCTCGACCTGCAGGCCGCCGGCATCCCGTTCCGGGCGGTCCCCGCGCTGCGCGCCGAAGGCGCGGCGCGTACCGCCCAGTGGGCGCGCGGCCAGCTCGAGGACTGCACGGGCTACTGGGTCCACCTGGACGTCGACGTGCTCGACCCGGCCGTGATGCCGGCGGTGGATGCGCCGGACCCGGGCGGCATCGCGTACCCCGAGCTCGAGCTGCTGCTCGCCGGTCTCGTGGCCACCCGGCGGTGCCTTGGCGTGGAGGTCACCGTCTTCGACCCGGACTACGACCCCGACGGCACGTACGCCGCCGAGATCGTCGCGGCGCTGGTGGCCGGACTCGCGCCGGTGTCGGTGGACGACGACGACGAGCCGGAGCTACCGGTGTTGCCGCAGCCACCGACCGCGGTCGAGCCGGCGACGAGGCCGATGCCGGCCCAACGCCCCGGCCGCCGCAGGTCCCACCCGCACCCCGCCAAGCCCGCGTAGCGCGGCGAGGTCGGGTCAGCCGGCCAGGTTGCGCAGGAATGCCCCAGCAAGCGGTACCGATGCGCCGGTGCTGTCGCCACCGTCCGGTACGAAGATCGCAAACGCGATGTCCCCCTGCCAACCGACCCACCACGCGTGCGCGTGCGCCGGGTTGTTGTCGTACTCGGCGGTGCCGGTCTTGCCGGATACCGGGCCACCCAGCGCGGTCGCGAGCGCCTTGCCGGTCCCGTACGTGACGACCTCGCGCATCATCATGCGCAACGCTTCCACTGTGGACGCTTTGAGCGCGGGCCCGGCCGGCGCGGACTGTGCCAGTGCCGGATCGAGGAGCAGCTTGGGCTGCTGCCACTGCCCCCGGACCACGGCCGCCACCGCACCCGCGAGGGCGAGCGGGCTGACCTGCGTGCGGCCCTGGCCGAAGGCGGCCGCCGCCTTGTCGGTCGCCGAGCCGCCGGTGGCGACGTTGCCGGTGTAGGCGTCGATGCCCAGATCCCACTTGACTCCGATGCCCACCGACCTGGCGGCGTCGGCCAGCCCGGTGTCGCCCAGCTTCTCGCCGAGCGAGGCGAACGCGGTGTTGCACGACTGCGCGAAGTCCTGCCGGAACGGGACGTTGCCGAGCGAGAAGTTGTTCGAGTTCTTGAACGACATCTCGCCGATCGTGATGGTCTGCGGGCAGTTCACCGGACCGTCGAGGGAGACCGCCCCCGCGTCGAGCAGGCCGAGCGCGGTGACCATCTTGAACGTGGAGCCGGGCGGTACCTGGGCATTGAAGGCGGTGTTCACCTCGGCCCCACCGGGTCCGTTGGCCACCGCGAGGATGGCCCCGTCGCTCACCCGTACGGCCACCAGCGAGGCGGGCCTGGCCTGGGCGGCCAGCGCCCGGTCGGCGGCGTTCTGCACCCGCTGGTCGAGCGTGGTCCGCAGCGGCTGGCCGGCCTTCGGCGCGGACTGCCAGAGCTCGGTGTGCTGCACGGCGCCGTCGGCCGCCTTGCGGGCCAGGGCGATCGTCACGCCGGGCGTACCGCGCAGCCGGTCGTCGTACTTCTGCTGCAGACCGCCCTGGCCGACCTGATCGCCGACCGAGTACCTGCCCGGCGTCGCGTCCATGATCTCCCGGGTGACGTCGCCGACCGTACCCAGCAACGCCCGGGCGAACTCGCGACTCGGCGCGAGCGGGGCCATCCGGGTGATGAAGACCGTACCGTCGAGCGGCTGGATCCTCGACCGGATCTGGTCGTACACCGGTCGGCGCAGGGTGATCAGCGGGATGAACTGGGTGTCCGAGGCGGCGCTCAGCTGGGCCGGCAGCCCGGACATGTCCACGACCTGGCCGATCGACCGGAACGCCGCGTCCAGCTGGGCGATCAGCGAGGTGACGTCCTTGACCCGCTGCTTCTCGACGCCGACGTCCACCACCTCGCGCGGCTCGACGATCGGCGCGCCCGCACCGTCGAGGATGTTGCCCCGGGCCGCCGGCGTTGCCCGCACCGTCAGCTGGTCGCCGGAGGTGAGCTGCGGGTGCACCACCGCCGGCGTCCATATCAGGCGCCACTTGCCGTTGTCCTCGGCCAGCCGTACCGGCGAGGTGTAGTCCCAGGAGAGGCCGGCGGCGACCGGCCAGGACACGCTGATCTCCGCGTCGGCCACGTCCTTGGTGACCTTCGGCTTCCTCGTCACCCGCAGGGTCGGGGGCTTCGTCGCCAGGTCGCCGGAGAGCGTCTTGATGTCCTCGACGACCGTCGCTGCCGGTACCGCCGTGCCGTCCGGGGTCACGAAGCCGACCGCATCGAGGTTTCCGCTGCGCCAGCCGTCGAGAAACGCGGTCAGCGTCGGGTCGGGCCGGTCACCGCGGGAGCAGGCGGTGAGCGTTCCCGCCGCCACGATGGCGGCCAGGGCGAGCACAACGAGAGGCCGGCGGGTCGTTCGGGCGGGGCGCGCGGGGGGCATCGGGACGTCCTCCTTGCGGTTGAGTTCCAGACACCGCATTCTCGCTCTAGGCAGGTGACAAGCCGAGTCGGGGACCGGCGGAGGTCGGATCGTTGCCGGAACGCGACGTCGGTGGAGAACTATCCCGTCTACGTCATATATCCCTGGTTCTGGGCATGGCCAGGACCGCTGGCCGGCCCCCGCCGAAGTGAAACCGTACGCGTGTACCCCGCTCGGTTGGATGAGTACGAGGGCCTAGGCTGGGCAGTACGAAACCCACAGCGTCGTGGGCGAGGGGAGTGGCACCCGATGGATGCGAGGCCCGAACCCGAGGCCGAACCCGAGGCACGGGCCAGCGTAGACACCCTGCTCGACGAGACTGCGCCAGGTCCGGTCCTGGACGACGTCGAGGACACTGACTTGGACGAGGCTGTGCCCAATGCCGAACGCCTGACCGACGAGGCCGTACGCCTGGCCGCCGAGGTCGCCCACGACCCACAGCTGGCCGCCCTCGTCGCGCAGTACTGGCGGCTCGTACCCGACGAGGAGATGGTCGGCCGGGTCCCGGAGGACCTCGTCGACGCGACCGCGGCGCATCGCGAGCTGGCCGAGCAACGGCTGCCCGGCGAGGTGAAGCTGCGGGTCGCCGCCGCGCCCGGTCGTAGCCACACCGCGCTGGAAATCGTCACCGACGACATGCCGTTCCTGGTCGACTCGGTGACCGGCGCGTTGACCGCCCGCGGCCTGGACGTCCATCAGCTCGTCCATCCGCAGGTCGTGCTGCGCCGGGCCGTCCTCGGCAAGCTCGACGAGGTCTTCCCCGGCGTCGAACCGGAGGACGCCAAACCCGGCGACCTGGTCGAGAGCTGGATGCGGCTGGAGATCGACCGGCTGGGTGAGGAGGAGCTCGACGACGTCCGGCGCGACCTGCAGCGGGTCCTGACCGACGTCCGCGAGGCCGTCGAGGACTGGTCGAAGATGCGCACCCAGGCGCTCGCCCTGGCCGACGAGCTGGCCAGCGCCGAGCTGCCGGTGCCCGACAAGGACATCACCGACTCGGTCGAGCTGCTCCGCTGGCTCGCCGACGACCACTTCACCTTCCTGGGGTACCGGGAGTACCGGCTCGTCCGCGACGACGACGGGCAGTTGGCGCTGAAGGCGAAGCTGGGCACCGGCCTGGGCATCCTGCGCGCCGACCAGGCCGCCCCCCGCGTGCTCACCACGATGACGCCGGAGGCGTACGAGCGGGTGCTGGAGAAGCGCCTGCTCATCATCACGAAGGCAAACTCCCGGTCCACCGTGCACCGCAGCGTGTACCTCGACTACATCGGTTTCAAGATGTTCGACGCCGACGGCAACGTGGTCGGTGAGCGGCGGTTCCTCGGGCTGTTCTCCAGCGCGGCGTACCGCACCTCGGTCAGCGAGCTGCCGGTGGTCAAGCGCAAGGTCGCCGAGGTCGTCGCCCGCTCCGGGCTCTCCCCCCGCAGCCACTCCGGCAAGGACCTGCTGGAGATCCTCGAGACGTACCCAAGGGACGAGCTGTTCCAGATCAAGACCGACGACCTGTTCCACGCGGTGATCGGCGTGCTGCGGATGGCGGGCCGCCGGCAGCTGCGGTTGTTCCTGCGCCGCGACGGCTACGGCCGGTTCATCTCCTGCCTTATCTACCTGCCACGGGACCGGTTCACCACGGCCAACCGGCTGAAGATCCAGGACATCCTGCTCCGCGAGCTGAACGGGGTCGGGGTCGACTACACCACCCGGGTCAGCGAGTCGATGCTGGCCCGGCTGCACTACATCGTGCGTACCGATCCGGCGAACCCGCCCGGCGAGATCGACGCCGACGCCCTCGCCGAACAGCTCGCCGACGCCACCCGGCTCTGGGCGGAAGACTTCCACCTGGTGCTCGAGCGCAAGCTCGGCGACGAGCAGGCCAAGGCGCTGCACACGCGGTACGGCGGGGCCCTGCCGGACACCTACAAGGACGAGCACACGCCGTACGAGGCCGCGAAGGACCTGGCGAAGCTGGAGCTGCTGGAGGAGGCCGGCCAGCTGGAGCTGCACGTGTTCCGCCGCCGGCGGGACGACACCGACGTACGGTTCAAGGTCTTCCGGTACGGCGAGCCGATGGTCCTGTCGGCCGTCCTGCCGGTCCTGCATTCGCTCGGCGTACAGGTCACCGACGAGCGGCCGTACGAGATCCGCCGCGCGGACGCGACGATCTACCTGTACGACTTCGGGCTCTGCCTGCCCGACGGCGCCCGGGACATCGCCGAGGTGCGCCCGCACCTGGAGAACGCGTTCTCCGCCACCTGGCGCGGCGAGGCCGAGGTCGACCGGTTCAACGAGCTGGTGCTGCGGGCCGGGCTCACCTGGCGGCAGGTGGTCGTGCTGCGCGCGTACGCCAAGTACCTCCGGCAGGCCGGCACGGTCTTCTCCCAGGAGTACATGGAGTCCACCTTCATCGCGTACCCGGCGATCGCGACCCTGCTCGTCACGCTGTTCGAGACCCGGTTCGACCCCCGGCGGGCACTGTCCGACGAGGACCGTGAGCTGCAGGGCAAGGAGCTCGCCACGGCGATCGGGCGCGAGCTGGACGCCGTGGCAAGTCTCGACCAGGACCGGATCCTCCGCTCGTACCTGACTCTCATCCAGGCCACCCTGCGCACGTCGTTCTTCCAGCGCGGCCAGGACGGCCGACCGAAGTCGTACGTCGCGTTCAAGCTCGACCCGCAGGCGATCCCGGAGCTGCCCGCACCCCGTCCGAGGTACGAGATCTTCGTGTGCTCCCCCCGGTTCGAAGGGGTGCATTTGCGGTTCGGGCCGGTCGCCCGCGGCGGGATCCGCTGGTCGGACCGGCGGGAGGACTTCCGCACCGAGGTGCTGGGCCTGGTGAAGGCGCAGACGGTGAAGAACGCGGTCATCGTACCGGTCGGTGCGAAGGGTGGCTTCGTGCTCAAGCGGGCGGTGTCCCCGGCCGACCGCGACGCGTACCAGGCGGAGGGTGTCGCCTGCTACCGCTGGTTCATCTCGGCGCTGCTGGACGTGACCGACAATCTGGTCGGCGGGAAGGTCGACCCGCCCGAGGACGTCATCCGGCACGACGGCGACGACCCGTACCTGGTGGTCGCCGCGGACAAGGGCACGGCCACCTTCTCCGACATCGCCAACGAGATCTCCCAGTCGTACGGGTTCTGGCTCGGCGACGCGTTCGCCTCCGGCGGCTCGGCCGGCTACGACCACAAGAAGATGGGCATCACCGCCCGCGGCGCCTGGGAGTCGGTCAAGCGGCACTTCAGGGAGATGAACGTCGACACCCAGAGCCAGGACTTCACGGTGGTCGGGATCGGTGACATGTCCGGCGACGTGTTCGGCAACGGCATGCTGTCCTCCCGGCACATCCGGCTCGTGGCCGCGTTCGACCACCGGCACATCTTCCTGGACCCGAGCCCGAACCCGGCAGAGTCCTATGTGGAGCGCCAGCGGCTGTTCGCCCTACCGAGGTCCTCCTGGGACGACTACCGCCGCGAGCTCATCTCGCCCGGTGGCGGGGTCTGGCCGCGTACCGCCAAGAAGATCCCGGTCTCCGACGAGGCGCGGGCCGCGCTCGGCCTGCCGGGCGGCGCGGTGTCGATGTCGCCGGCCGAGCTGATGAAGGCGATCCTGCAGGCGCCGGTGGACCTGTTGTGGAACGGCGGCATCGGCACGTACGTCAAGGCGTCCGACGAGTCCTCCGCCGACGTGGGTGACAAGGCCAACGACGCCATCCGGGTCAACGGCAAGCTGCTGCGGGCGACGGTGGTCGGCGAGGGCGGCAACCTCGGCCTCACCCAGCGCGGCCGGATCGAGTACGCGGGCATCGGCGGCCGCAGCTGCACCGACTTCATCGACAACTCGGCCGGGGTCGACTGCTCCGACCACGAGGTCAACATCAAGATCCTGCTCGGCGGCGCGGTCGCCGACGGCCAGCTGACCGTCGAGCAACGCGACGAGTTGCTCGCCGAGATGACCGACGAGGTTGCCGAGCTGGTCCTGCGCGACAACTACCACCAGGCCGGCGCGCTCGGCAACGCGCGGGCGCAGGCGCGCTCGCTGCTGCCGGTGCACCGCCGGATGATCTCCGACCTGGAGAAGGCCGGCCGGCTGGACCGCGCGCTCGAGGCGCTGCCGACCGACGAGGAGCTGGCCGCCCGGGCGGCGGCCGGCGGTGGCCTGACGTCGCCGGAGTTCGCCGTCCTGCTGGCGTACGTGAAGATCGCGCTGGAGGACGAGATCGTGCACTCCAGCCTGCCGGACGACCCGTGGACCCGGGACGTCCTGCGCGACTACTTCCCGACGCCGCTGCGCGAGCGGTACGCCGACCGGATGGCGGGGCACGCGCTGCGCCGCGAGATAGTCACCACCACGCTGGTCAACGAGGCGGTGAACCGCGGCGGCACCTCGTGCTTCTACCGGGCCGTCGAGGAGACCGGCGCGTCGGCGGACGACGTGCTGCGCGCGTACGTGATCGTCCGTGACGTCTACGGGCTGCGCGAACTGTGGTCCGCCGTCGAGGGGCTCGACAACACCGTGGCCACCGCGGCGCAGACGATGGTCTACCTGGAGTCCCGCCGGCTGCTCGACCGTGCGGTGCGCTGGCTGCTGCAGAACCGGCGGGCGCCGCTCGACGTACCGGCCGAGATCGACCGGTTGCGGCCGGGCGTCGCGGCGCTGCTGCCGCAGATGGACGCGCTGTTCCGCGGCCGGGAGCAGCAGTCGCTGCGCGACCACACCGCGATGCTGGTCGGCCAGGGGATCCCGGAGGACGTCGCGGACACCGCGACGCAGGTGATGTACGGCTTCGGGCTCATCGACATCGTCGAGGTGGCGATGGCGACCGGGCAGGACCCGGTCCAGGTGGCCGCGGTCTACTTCACGCTGTCGGAGCAGTTCCAGATCGACGAGCTGCTGTCCAAGATCTCCCTGCTGCCCCGCGAGGACCAGTGGCAGACGCTGGCCCGGATGGCGCTGCGGTACGACCTCTACGCCGCGCTGGCCGCGCTGACCGGCGAGGTGCTCGGCTCCACCCCGGCCGGCACCGGGCCGGACGAGCGGGTGGCGCAATGGGGGCAGCAGAACGCGTCGTCCATCGCCCGTACCCGCAACGCCCTCCGTGACTTCGGCGAGTCGCGGGCCGACCTGGCCGCCCTGTCCGTCCTCTTGCGACAGATCCGT
>JAEHDK010000387.1 GCA_016880465.1 Micromonosporaceae bacterium | reverse complement strand
GAGCCACACCACCAGTCCTGACGCCCGGGAGCGCCGCGCACCCCTGGCGCACACCCTGCGGCAGCCAGCGGTCAGATCGCATCTAGGCTTCACCACGTGCCGGAACCGACCGAGCCCGCCCTACGTCGAGCGCTGCGCCGAGCCGCCGACCACCGTCTGATCGACGTCACCGAGGCGGCGGTCCTGCTGCACGCGCGCGGTGATGCGCTCACCGAGCTGCTCGCCACGGCCGCCGCCGTGCGGGACGCGGGCCTGGCCGGTGCCGGCCGGGCGGGCGTCGTGACGTACTCCCGGAAAGTGTTCGTGCCGTTGACCCGGTTGTGCCGCGACCGGTGCCACTACTGCACCTTCGCGACCGTGCCGCACCGGCTGCCGGCGCCGTTCCTGGACCGGGACGAGGTCGTCGCGATCGCCGCGCAGGGCGCCGCGCTCGGCTGCAAGGAGGCGCTCTTCACGCTCGGCGACCGACCGGAGGACCGGTGGACGCAGGCCCGCGACTGGCTGGTGGAGCGCGGCTACGACTCCACAGTGGACTACCTGCGCGCGTGCGCGATCGCGGTGCTGGAGGAGACCGGTCTGCTGCCGCACCTCAACCCGGGGGTGCTCAGCTGGGCCGACCTGCAGCGCCTCAAGCCGGTCGCGCCGAGCATGGGCATGATGCTCGAGACCACCGCCGAACGGCTGTGGTCGACACCCGGCGGCCCGCACTACGGTTCGCCCGACAAGGAGCCCGCGGTCCGCCTTCGGGTCCTGGCCGACGCCGGCCGGGTCGGCGTGCCGTTCACCACCGGGATCCTGATCGGGATCGGCGAGACGCTCGCCGAACGCGCCGAGTCGCTGTTCGCCATCCGCCGGCTGGCCCGGGAGTACGACCACATCCAAGAAGTGATCATCCAGAACTTCCGCGCGAAGCCGGACACCGCGATGCGCGCCGCGCCCGACGCGGAGCTGGCCGACCTCGCCGCGACGGTCGCGGTGGCGCGGCTGGTCCTCGGCCCCAAGGCGCGGATCCAGGCCCCGCCGAACCTGCTCGCGGACTCGGGCGAACCGGGGGAGCGGGAGGTCGGGCTGCTCCTGCGCGCCGGGATCGACGACTGGGGCGGCGTCTCGCCGCTCACCCCCGACCACGTTAACCCGGAGCGCCCGTGGCCGCAGCTCGCGGAGCTGGCCAGGTTGTCCGCCGCCGCCGGCTTCGCGCTGCACGAGCGGCTCACCGTCTATCCGGAGTACCTACGGCGCGGCGCGCCGTGGATCGATCCGCGGCTCGCGGCCCACGTGAGCGCCCTGGCCGGGCCGGACGGACTCGCGATGGAAGCGGCCCGGCCGGTCGGGCGGCCGTGGCAGGAGCCCGACGGCGGCCTGGCCGACGAGGGCCGTACCGACCTGTACGCCTCGATCGACTCGACCGGCCGGTCGGCCGACCGGCGCGGCGACTTCGACTGGGTCTACGGCGAC
The DNA here is from genome assembly GCA_016880465.1 of Micromonosporaceae bacterium. GTDB lineage: Bacteria > Actinomycetota > Actinomycetes > Mycobacteriales > Micromonosporaceae > EFPC-2. Next base: position 3,026 of record JAEHDK010000387.1, on the reverse strand, counting down.
TGGTCCGCGGTGGCGGAGCATGCGGCCGCGACGTCCCGGCCGGGAGGCGCCGGGGACCTCGGCCGGGGTGCGCTGGCCGACGGCCTGCGGCTGGCCGCGGACGACCCGGCGGCGCTGCTGGACCCGCGGCGCGAACCGGCGGCGCTGGCGCTGTTCACGGCCGACGGCCCGGTGCTCGACACGCTGGCCCGGTTGGCCGACGACGTCCGGCGCGCGACCGTCGGCGACGACGTGACGTACGTCGTGAACCGCAACATCAACTTCACCAACGTCTGCTATGTGGGTTGCCGGTTCTGCGCGTTCGCCCAGCGCGAGCGCGACCAGGACGCGTACCGGTTGAGCGTCGAGCAGGTCGCCGACCGGGCCGAACAGGCGTGGCACGCCGGCGCGACCGAAGTGTGCATGCAGGGCGGGATCGACCCGCAGCTGCCCGCGTCGGCGTACGCCGACCTGGTCCGTGCGGTGAAGGCCCGGGTGCCGGCCATGCACGTGCACGCGTTCTCGCCGATGGAGGTCGTGACCGCGGCGGCGAAGGCGGGGGTGAGCATCCGCGACTGGCTGACCGAGGTGCGCGAGGCCGGGCTGGACACCATCCCGGGTACGGCCGCCGAGATCCTCGACGACGACGTCCGGTGGGTGCTGACGAAGGGCAAGCTACCGACCTCCGCCTGGGTCGAGGTCGTCACGACCGCGCACGAGCTCGGCATCCGGTCCAGCTCCACGATGATGTACGGGCACGTCGACCAGCCCCGGCACTGGCTGGGCCACTTCCGCGTGCTCGCCGGGATCCAGGACCGTACGGGTGGCTTCACCGAGTTCGTCGGGCTGCCGTTCGTCCACCACAACGCCCCGATCTATCTGGCCGGGATCGCACGGCCCGGGCCCACGCTCCGGGACAACCGGGTCGTCCACGCGATGGCGCGCCTGCTGCTCCACGGCCGGATCGCGAACATCCAGTGCTCCTGGGTGAAGCTGGGCGACGCCGGTACCGTCGCGATGCTCCAGGGCGGTGCCAACGACCTGGGCGGCACGCTGATGGAGGAGACGATTTCGCGAATGGCGGGATCCGAGCACGGGTCGGCCCGCACCGTCGCCCAGCTCCGCGCCATCGCCGGCGCCGCGGGTCGGCCCGCACGGGAGCGTACGACTACGTACGGCGCGGCTCGCACGCCGCATTAATCGGGCAAAGACCTCTAAATCGTTAGACCGTGGGTGACGGTGCGCCACCACCGCGTTACCCGTGCTGGGCCTGGATCGATAGGCAACCGGCGCGCGCGGCCGCGGTCCCCCGCGAGTCGCGCGCGGCACGCCGGAAGTAGCGACCCCGTTTATCAGGTTCGGCTTGACGCCGCGCGCATTACACGCGTGTAATTCCACCGGGGTTGTTCTACCGGGGGGCACCGCGAAACGCCACCGATACGGACAAATGAAGCAAGGACTACTGAACGACGCCTTCCGCGTGGGGGGTTACACCGGCATTGCCCGCTGGTGTCCAAGAAGGAGGCACGCCGATGGACGGCCGAGGAGTCGTGGCCGACCTGTTGGGGAACGCACCGGAGTGGCAGGAGCGCGCGCTCTGCGCCCAGACCGATCCGGAAGCGTTCTTTCCCGAGAAGGGGGGGAGCACCCGCGAGGCGAAGCGGATCTGTACCCGGTGCGACGTCCGGGCCGAGTGCCTGGAGTACGCCCTGGGCCACGACGAACGCTTCGGCATCTGGGGCGGCCTCTCCGAGCGCGAACGCCGCAAACTGAAGCGCCGCGCAGCTTGAGCCGGCGCCGGGCGCGTGATCGACGCGCGCCCGGCGCCCTCAGTCCAGCTCGTCCGGGTCTACCCCCAAGAGGTTCGCGACCTGTTCGATGATCACGTCGTGCACCAGGTCGGCGAGGTCGTCGCGGTCGAGGGCCCGGAACTCCAGTGGCCGGCGGTACAGCACGATCCGGGGCGGTACGCCGTGCCGGCCGGGCCGGCCGGGCAGCAGTCGAGCCAGCGGGACGTCGCCGTCCTCGAGCACGTCCGAGTCGTACACGTTGAGCTCCGGCGGCACGTCCTCGACGGCGAACTCGACGGCCTTCAGCTCCTTCGCATACCGCCGCTCGAGGCCCTCCACCGTGTCGAGCACGAGATCGTCGAACAGCTCCGAACGGGTCCGGGACAGCGGCACCGTCGCCGGCACCAGGCGGCCGCGCAGGCCGCGACCGCGCCGGTCCCGGCGCGGTCGGCTGCCAGGGCCCGGGTGCGGCCCCTCCGCCTCGGGGCGGGTCCGGTCCGGCTGTTCACCACGAGCGGAGGTCACGTCTCACCACGAGCGGAGGTCACGTCGCCCAATGTAGCCCCGCCGGCCGAGTCGGCGTGTCGCACGGCGAACCCCGGGCCCCCGCGGCGCCGGGGCGATACCGTGCCGCCGTGAGGTCACCCCGGCGCTGCTCCCGTAACGGCTGCCCAAGCCCGGCCGTCGCCACGCTGACCTATGTCTATGCGGACTCGACCGCGGTCGTCGGTCCGCTCGCGACCGCCGCCGAGCCACACTCGTACGACCTGTGCGAGAACCACGCACGCAGCCTGACCGCGCCGCGGGGCTGGCAGCTGGTCCGGCACGACGGCGAGTTCGAGCCGCCCGCGCCGACCGGCGACGACCTGCTGGCGCTTGCCGAGGCGGTCCGCGAGGCGGGCCGGCCCGGGGTGCCGGTAGAGCCGGACCATCGTGGCCGTCCGGTCGGCCGCCGGGGGCACCTCCGGGTGATCCCGCCGGCCTCCTGACTACCGGCGGCGTCCTGCCCGGTCCCGTACCCCATCCCCCGGACCGACCGTGCCCGGGCCGGCAGCCGTCCGGAGCCGCCGGCTTCGTAGGCTGACGCCATGGAAACAACCGCCTTCTACGTCGCGGGGGCGCCGGCGACGAGCGACGACGCCGTGGTCGTACGCCACCCCTCCGACGGCCACGAGGTCGGCCGTACCGCATATGCGACGCCGGCCCAGGTCGACGCCGCCGCCGCCGCCGCGGCCGCCGTCGCGCCCGAGGCGGCGG
>JAEHDK010000386.1 GCA_016880465.1 Micromonosporaceae bacterium | reverse complement strand
GGGCCGCGCGGACCGGCGCGTCGGCCATGTGTACCGCGTCGTCGGCGAGGCGTACCCGGACCCGGCTGCGGTCGCGGACCGGGAGCGCGGCCACGGCCTTGTCGGCCGCGTCGCGTGGGCCGACGAGGAGGAGGTGGAGGTCTGGATCGGCGCTGCAGGCGAGCAGAGCGCCGTCCACCACGACGGCGGGTGCGTTGTCCCCGCCGAGGAGGTCGACGGCGATCCGCGCCGTTCCCGCCGACTCGGCGGGCAGCGGCCGCACGGATCGCGGCAGAGTCAGACCTCGATGATCTGGCGGCCGTTGTAGGTGCCGCACACCGGACAGGCCGCGTGCGGCAGCTTCGGGGACCGGCACTGCGGGCAGGCCACGGTCGCCACGGCAGACGTCTTCCACTGCGCGCGGCGGCTGCGGGTATTGCTGCGCGACATTCTGCGCTTCGGGACGGCCACGGTGGTCTACTCCTCGGGCTTCAGTTTGGCGAGTGCCGACCAGCGCGGGTCGACCTGACCGTGGGTGTGGCCCTCCGGCAGGTCGTCCCAGTGCACCCCACAGTCGGGGCACAGCCCTGGGCAGTCCTCACGGCAGCGCGGGTGGTTCGGCAGCGCAAGCACCACCGCGTCCCGCAGCGCCGGCTCCAGGTCGATCAGGTCGCCCTGCATCCGGCCCACCTCGTCCTCGTCGGTGGTCTCGTCCGTGGTGCTGTGCTCGTAGGCGTACAGCTCCTGGAGGTTGACCACCAGCGTGTCGCTGATCGGGCGCAGGCAGCGGCCGCACTCCCCCTCGACCGGCGCCGTGGCGGTACCCGAGACGTAGACCCCCTCGGAGACCGACTCAAGCCGTAGGTCAAGGCGGACGGCGGCACCTTCCGGCACCCCGATCAACTCCAGGCCGAGATCCTTCGGTGCCGGGATCGACTGTTCGACGGTGCGCATGGCCCCCGGCCGGCGCGGCAGGTCTCGGGTATTGAGAACCAAGGGCGACCGGGTGTCGAGGTGTACCGAAGAGTGATCACGCATCTTAGGACTCCGGCCGGGAGAGGCCGTCGGAGAAGCTTACCAGGGGATCTGGGGTCAGAACGGGAGCGGGCGGTCACTGTCGTCGTTGCTGAAGGAGCCGATCTCGCGCAGCGCGTGCATCTTGTCCCGGCCCCGCTCGATCGAGGCGAGCGCGCGGGTCAGGAACTGCTCGAAGTTGGCCAGCGCGGTGTCCACGTAGTCGTCCACCTCGTCGCGCAGGTGCTGCGCCTCGGCCCGGGCCTCGCCGACGATGCGGGCGCCCTCGTGCTCGGCCGACACCGTGATCTCGTTCACCGAGACCAGGCGGGCATGCTCCGCCTCACCCTCGGTGATGATCCGCTCGGCCTCGCGCCGACCCGCGTCGATGATCTTGTCGCGCTCGTCCAGCAGCGCGGCGGCCCGGCGCATCTCGACGGGCAGCTCGCCGCGCAGCTGTTCGAGCGTGGCGATCATCTCGCCGCGGTCGACCATGCAGTTGTTGCGCGACATCGGCACCGAACGCGCCGCTTCAATCGTGGCGATGATCTCGTCGATGCGGTCGAGCGGATCCACGGTTACTCCTCGAGTTGCTGTTCCGCCGGGCTCGGTGCCGTAGAACATGATGCGGCTGTCACCATGATGCGGCCAGAGTCCACCCGTACCCCCATCGGTCGGTGCCGGCGCGCCGGGCGACTCCCCGTGCTCAGCCCGGCCGGCCATGGCCCCGCAGCCGCTCGGTCAACCGCCGGGCGACGACCTCGGGTACGTGTGGCGACACGTCCCCACCCCATTTGGCGACATCCTTGACCAGGCTCGAGGAGAGGAACGAGTAGAGCGGGTTCGTCGCCAGGAACAGCGTCTCGATGCCGGCCAGCCCGACGTTCATCTGGGCCATCTGCAGCTCGTAGTCGAAGTCACTGACCGCCCGCAGCCCCTTGACGACCACCGCGGCGCCCCGCGCCCGGCAGTAGTCGACCAGCAGGCCCTGGAACGACTCGACGCTGACGTTCGGATAACCGGAGGTCGCCTCGCGCAGCATCTCGATCCGCTCCTTGATCGTGAACAGCCCGGCCTTGGCCTCGTTCACCAGTACCGACACGATCACCTCGTCGAACAGCCGGCTCGCCCGGCCGACCACATCGAGGTGCCCGTTCGTGGCTGGATCGAACGAGCCCGGACATACCGCTCTTCTCACGATCGGCGACCGTACCAAACAGTCGTCTCCCCGTACCGGCGACTGCGCTCCGCGGTGAGCCCGGGCACCCAGGACGGGGCGGCGGACCGGGTCGCCCGCTCCACCGCGACGACCGCGTCCGCCGCCAGCCAGCCGCCGC
>JAEHDK010000038.1 GCA_016880465.1 Micromonosporaceae bacterium | reverse complement strand
CGCGTTCGCTCGCGCATAGCCACTCCATCTCCGGGGCCGCCCGCTACGACACACTCGCCGCGCTCTTGGTCAAACGGTAAGGGGACACTCCCTAGTCGCCGGGCCGTGAGCCCGGCGGGTCGCAAGTACAGCAGAGAAGTACAGCAACGGACCCACCGAACCAGGCATCGACCGAACCCCGCAAACCCCGCTGGCCTGCGGCCGCGCCTACCCCGAACCGGACCGCAGTAACTCTGTAGGTTCGCGACAGCGATGCATCGGGAAACCGGCGTTGCCCACAGCCACGAGGCGCCGGGCATCCTGACCGGGGTTGCCGCAAGCAGGACCGCGTTTCCGGCTGCTTTCGTAATCCGCCGGCCTGGGCGGTGCTGGTCGACGGACGCCGCAGCACTGCAGAGGACGCCTTTCATGAGGATCAAGACGCCGTGCAAAACACGTCAACGCCGGTGCTCCGTGACATCGGGACCACCTCGTGTCCGTTTCCCTTGAGCACGTCGACGATGTGCCGGCCGACCCGCCCGTCGCCCCCTGCCACTGCGATCTTCATGGCCTCTCCTCTTCTCCTCTGTTGCGTCGACTCGGTTCGGGTACCTCACTGCTATGGCTGGACACACGGCGGAAAGACGATGGATGAACGCGACTATCTGGCCGAACAGTTGGAGGCGCACCGTGGCCGTCAGCTGGCGGTGGCGTACCGGATGCTCGCTCACTGAATCCACCCGTGACCGGCCCGCGTCTGATCACCTCCGGCCCGGCTTGCCAGCCGGCATTGGCCATAGTTGACCTTGGCGACCCTCGCCGGAGCCCCTGCGGCAATCCGGCGGAAAATCACGAAACGTAGTGGCGTCGTCGCTAAACTGGGAGAGACTTTGGCAAGCCATCCCCAGATTGCGGGCAACAACAACACGGGAGGTAGAAGCAGTGGATGGTTCCCTGTACGAACGGCTCGGCGGAACCGATGCCATCACGGCAGTCACCCGCGCCTTTGAAGATCGCGCGGCGAAGGACGACCGCATCAACCAGAAGTTCGCCCGGACCAACCTGGACCGACTGACAAAGGAGTTCGTTGACCAGTTGTGTCAGGGCACCGGCGGGCCGTGCACCTACACCGGGCGAGACATGAAGGAGACGCACACCAACATGGGCGTGACCAGCGGCGAGTTCGACGTCTTCATGGAGGACCTCGTCGCGACGCTCGACGAATTCAAGGTCGGAAAAGCCGAACAGGACGAGCTGCTGAACATGCTGTGGCCAATGAAGCCGGAGATTGTCGAGGTGGATTCGCCCCAGGTCGGAACCCCGCTGCCGTCGGCGTTTGTACCGGGAGCGCCTCTGTGAGCTGGGAAAATGGGTCACGACCGTGCTGATCAGGCGAGGTGGCTGAAGGCCCGGGACGTACGGGGCTTTGGCCGCGCCCTGCTGTTTCGCCGCCCGGGCGCAAACATCAGGCCATCGAAGTCGGATTCCCTCAGCGCACAGATCAAGCCGAATATGGGAGCCGGCGCTCGCCCTAGCCTTCGTTGAAGATCAGGCAGACGACGGCGAGGACAGGTCTGAGGCAGGCCCGAAGCTCGGCTTCCGCGCGACCTCTGGCGACTCGAGGTGGCATCGACCGCTTCGGTGAAGCCGGTCAGCCCATCACAGCAGACGATCAACACGTCCCGCACGCCGCGGTTGCGTAGCTCGGCGCAGACCCCGGCCAAGAGCTTGGCGCCCTCGCTGGCCTGCACCCAGATGCCCAGCACGTGTTTGATGCCGTCCAGGTCCACCACGACGGCGATGTGCGCGGCCTTGTTACGCACCTGGTGGCCGTCGCGGACCTCCACCACGCGAGGTCGGACCGCCGCGCGGTGCTGCTGGTCCGCCTCCGAACCGGACGTGCGGCTCCCCATCAACAAAGGGCTGACGAACCTCACCGCGATACGGAGGGTCGGCTTCACCGCCAACCGACGTCTGTTGCACGTCGAACACATCAGCCACGATCCAGCCGCCGGGCGCCGAAGCCTTCGCCGCAGTCACCGCCCCCACGACCACCAACGGCCAGCACGCCGCCGGACTGCGCTTCGGTGATCCCCGCGTCCAAGCACCCTCGCAGTGCTGCTGGTCTTCCGGCTCCACCCACACGGCTTCACCATCGTCGACCTGCGCAACCACCTGACCGCGATGCTCGGCGTCGATCCAACGAGAACATGCTCCGGCGCATCCCGGACCAGCGCGACGATCAAACGGCGTTCTACCTCCATATACAGGCTCAGCTTGAGGCGCTGCGCGCCGCCGCGCCCGACACATCAGGGATAGAGCCGCGCCAATTCCGCCTGATGCGGTTGCGCGGCGAACCCGGCCCGGACGGCACAGCTGCGCGTTGGCACAGGGCCGGCGAGTTGCACGGCGAGGTCACCGCCGCATTGCGCGAGGACTACCTCACGGGTGTCTCGCCCGTGGTCGCGGAGAGGTTCGATCGGGCAATCACGTGGCGATCAAGGCAGACGGCCCGGCGGTTCGCCGACTTCTTCGCGGCGAGTGCCGTCGCCTTTACCCACCCCGACGCGGTCACCGCCGTGCTGGCGGGCCGGCAACCCCGTGCGGTCGGGCCGGCAGTCGAGGAGCGCCACGCCGTCCCGGCCAATCGCCCCGCGCCACGGCTGGAACGGTGAGTCTCTCTGCGGTGCGGCTCAGCGAAGGCAGCCCGAGCGGACTCGCTCGTCCGCTACCCCGATGCGACAAGTCGACGCCGGCGTTTAGTACGGCCATATTCGGACCCGGGCGTCGTGTTGTCCGGAGCCGGACTCTGCCGGGAATGTCGATCGGATCGTGAACGGCGATGGTGGCGGGGCTCAGCGCAGTGTGTGTAGGTCGAGTGCGTGCCAGATGCGGGCTTCCTGGTCGCCGGTGGACCACGAGAGCAGGCCGGCGCGACACAGGACGATGCCGACGCCGTCGGCGATGGTGACGACCTGCTTTTTCGTGATGTCGTAGAGGACGAGCTGTTGGTTGGTGTCGGCCGCGCTGGACACGGTGAGCACCTCGAACCGGTCAAGCACGGCGACGTCGGCTACGGCGGCGTGTACCGATCCGCTGGCGACCTGCCGCCGGTCCGTGCCGTCGGGGCGCATCAAATCGATGCGCGCCATGCCGGCCGCGCTGGACACGACCAGGACCCGGCACCAGGCCGGGCTGCAGCTGAGGAGTTCGTTCGGCTGGCCCGGTACGTCGATCAGCCCGCCGTCGGCGAGGTTACGGAGTTGCCCCGCTCCGGTCTGCCCGCTGCCTCTGCTGGCAAGCCAGGGCCAGGCTGCCAGGGCGTACGTACCGGTGACCGACTCGACGGTCACCGGACCGCCGCTCAGCTTTACCGAGCGGACCTCGGTAGTGCCGGTCGACGTGCGGCCGACGGCGGCCCAGTGGACGGCGCCTCAGCGATGACGAGGTCGTACTGCGAGTTGAAGAACACCGCGTCGCCGGTGTCCGCGGTCAGCGACACCGGCGGGTCGGATGCTTGCGGGTCGACCCGCCACAGCCAGGTCTGGCCGGTGCCGTCCGGCTCGATCGTCGACTCGTACCAGACCAGCTGACCGCTGCCCGAGGTGAAGCCACCGAACTGCGGGTTGCGGTTCTGAGGAACCGTACGCATCTCGCGGATGCCGCCGTCGGATCGGCGTAGGACCAGGCGTACCTGGGTGCCCTCCACGGACGGCGCGATGCCCACCGACGTACCGGTATCGAGCTGGTGCAGCGGTAGGTAGCCGGTGCCGTCGGGTAGTTGGCCGGGGTAAGTGACGGGCTTGGCGGCCGGCCACACCCGCTCGAGTGTCAGCGGGCCGGCCGCTGCCGGCGGTTTGGCCGGGCCCTGCCAGAGCAGCACCGCGCCGGCAACCAGCGCGACGGCCAACCCGGCCAGCCCGAACCAGCCGCGGCGCCAGCGCACCGAACCGAGACCGAACCTCATCGCAGCCTGCACCTCGACAGACGGCCTGCGGCGACCGTCGTGCAGAGCACCAACTCCGGCCGGCGGCAGAGCCGGACGGCGATGCGGCCGTCAAGCAAGCAGATGGGCCGGTGCCAGGCCGCCATCTCGCCTCGCTACGCAATCCGATACACGTCGGTGTGAGGGTAGCCGACTCGTGTTCCGTAGCTGCCCCCGTAACGTCCCGGCCCACAGAGCACCGCGCACGGCCGTCCGGTGGGCCCCGCTCCATCAAACGCACGGCGGGCTGCTCATGCCAAGATCTACATTCTGGTCATCGGCATGATCACGCTCCTCGCGGCTATGACCGGATAGATGGGTGTTGGCGTCAAGATTCGAGTGCTGCCGACTGCGAGTTCTGCGACAGCCATCGTTGGCTCACCACCGCGGAGCTGTCACCCATCTCGGCCGTCGGGGTCGGTCATCTGGCCGGGTCCACCCGATCGAGGTTCCGCCGTGCCGCTGCCGTCTCCGGGTGCTGCTCGCCGTACCGCGCGACACAGTCGTCAAGGACTGCGGCCAATTCCGTCGCGGCATTGGTCGTGTCGCCTTGCAGCAGCATCACTTGGGCGATTCCGTTGCCAGCAGCCAGGTGCTGCGGGTGTGGTCCGACCGGTAGCTGGGCGTCCAGCTCGGCGGCCCGTTCGTAGGTGCGGTACGCCGCAGTCAGGTCCCGCTGTTCGCGCAGCACCATGGCGAGGTCGTTCAGCGCGGCTACAGTGCGCGGGTCGGCCTCGCCGTGGCGCTGCACGCTGTCCGCCACGGCCTGCGCGAACAACGCCCGGGCGCCGTTAAGGTCACCGACGGCCAGACGGGCGGTCGCGGGATTGTCCGGGGCCGCCTCCCGTTGCACGACGAGCGTGTCAGGATGCGACGGCCCGAGGATCCGCGCGTACAGCTCGGCGGCATGCTGGTGCAGTTGACCCAGCCGCGGCGTGGGGGCGCTCCTGGCGACACCGTTCAGTGCGGCGACGGTTTCCGGGTGCGCGTCGTCCAGCAGTCGCCGGCACCGCGCCAGGGTGTCCTCGTACCGCTCCGCGGCCGCCTTCCGCTCGCCTCGTGTCAGCAGCACCGCCGCGAGGCCGTTAGCCGCGGCGAGGGTCGATCCGGCATCATCGCCTTGCTCGGCCCGGCTTAGCTCGTACGCCCGCTGCCAGACCGCGACGGCACGCCCGAGGTCACCCTGCGCCATGCGCACCGAAGCGAGTTCCTGCAGGAGAACCATCATGTAACGCCCGGCGTCGTCACCCAGCCGGCCAGACGCCACAACGGCCTCCTCGAGACGCTCGGCGGCACCGGTCAGGTCCCCGCGCCCGGCCCGGTCCAGCGCGTCAACGTACAACTTGTGGAGGCCGTCGACACCGTGCCGCCGCGCCCGGTTCCCACGCGCCTCCAGCCACTTCAGCCAGCCGATGCCACCGACAAGCGCTGCCGGGACGACGAGCACCCACCAGCCGAGGCCGTCCACCAACCCGCCAACGAGGAGCACCACGACACAGCCGATGATCACGACCGCCACGGCAATTGCAATACCGCGGCCTAGCCGCAGCCCCAGTGAGGACTGTTGGGTCTCCTTCACCGCCACTGTCGGCGGCCACGGAAGGCTCCCCGTAGGCGGCCAGAAAGTTCCCCGCTGATGGCCATGTGATCTCCCCATCGGCGGTCAGATTTCTCCCCGTTTCAGCCGTGTCGCTGCGTGCCGTTGGCGTGGTGGCGGGCTGACCTGGAGCCGAGTTGGACGGCTTCAGGGAGGGGAAGGACGTGAAGCGACCGGAGGAGATCATGGAAATTCTGGAGGCGTTCGACCTGACCGGGAGCTACCGCGCAGCGGCCGAGCTGGCTGGTTGCGACCACCACACGGTGGCGCACTATGTGACGCTGCGGGAGGCAGGCCGTGCACCGGAGCGGATGCGGGCCGAGCGGGTTGCTGATCCGTTCCTGGCGAAGATCGAGGAGTGGGTAGAGCGCTCACGCGGGCGGGTCGGCGCGGATGTGTGTCACCGCAAGCTGACTGCGATGGGCTACGCGGGTTCCGAGCGCACCACGCGGCGGGCGGTGGCGGAGGCGAAGAAGGCGTGGCGGGTAGGTTCTCGGCGGGTCTACCGACCGTGGATCCCGGAACCGGGCTTGTGGCTGCAGTTCGACTGGGGCGAGGGGCCGAAGGTGGCCGGCAAGCGGACCCAGCTGTGGTGCGCGTGGCTTGCCTGGTCGCGGTTCCGGGTGGTACTGCCCACAGTGGACGTTGCCGACTCTGTTGGCATGCCTGGATCAGACGCTGCGGCGCCTGGGTGGAGTGCCCACATACGCGTTGACGGACAACGAGCGGACCGTCACGGTGGAACATGTGGCGCAGATCGCGGTGCGCCATCCGCAGGTGGTGGCCGCCGGCCGGCACTACGGGCTGACGATCGCGACTTGTGTGCCGGCCGACCCGGAGTCCAAGGGCGGGTCGGAGGCCACGGTGCGGCTCGCGAAACGGGACCTGTTGCCTACCGAGGTGAACCTGCGCCCGGCCTACGCCAGCTTCGCTGAGTTGGAGCAGGCGTGCGCGGTGTTCTGCGGGCAGGTAAACACTCGAGCGCACCGGGAGACCGGCCGGGCTCCGGCCGAGATGCTGGCCGAGGAACGAGGCCGGTTGCACCGCCTGCCGCAGGCCCCGTTGACCACGGTGTTCGGCGAGACCCGCAAGGTGATGTGGGACTCCACGATTAGCGTGGGTGGAGTGCGCTACTCGGTGCCGTGCGGGCTGATCGACGAACGGGTCTGGGTGCGGTTCGCCGGCGATGAGCTAGTCGTCACCCACGTTGGCAGCGATGGACCGGTAGAAGTGGCCAGGCATCAGCGCTCTACCCCTGGCCGTCCATCCATAAAGGACGAACACTACCCGCCCCGACCACCAGGCGCCTTAGCGAGAACGCCACGAGCCCGTAACGAGCAGGAGTCCGCGTTTCTGGCCATCGGCGAGGGCGCCAAGCAGTGGCTGGTCGAGGCGGCCGCCACAGGTGCCAGCCGCATCCGTACCAAGATGGCTGAGGCGATCACGTTGGCCAAGCTCCACGGCGCCGAGCGGGTCGACCGGGCGCTAGGCACCGCCGCGGCGGCCGGCCGGTTCGCCGATGGTGACCTGCGCGCCATCCTCGACCACCAGCGGCACGCACCAACCGGTCCACCACGCCGAGCCGGTGAGCGGCACAGCCTGCAACCCGGTACCGCCGCCTGGGCCAAGCTCGGCGGTGACCCGCGATGACCGCCGCCACCACCAAACGCCGGGTACCGGCGGCCGTCGCAGCCGCGGCTGGTGAGCCGTTCGACGAGGCGATCGCCCTGACCCGCCGGCTGCGGCTGCCCTACCTGCGCAAGGCGCTCACCGACGTGGTGCCCACCGCCCGGGCGCAGCGCTGGGACCCCGCCGAACTGGTCAGGGTCCTGCTCTCCGAGGAGGCCGCCGGCCGCGACGAAGCAACCATGCGGGCGCGCCGACGCCGAGCCGGGTTCCCCGCCGGCAAGACCTTCGACACCTGGGACGAAACCGCATCCCCGATTCCCAGACCCACCCAGCACGCCTTGTCCACATTGGAATGGATCGGCAGACACGAAAACCTGTGCGTATGCGGCCCGGCGGTTATCAAGGGGACCGTTCTCCGTCGCTTCTGTCTCTACAACGACACGACACTGTTGTAGTTTCGGTTCGTTGAAGAAGTGTTAGCACCGGGGGTTCTTCAACGATCGGAAACGTCAGCGATGGCCTTCAGTCTTGCGGTGGCACCGGCGGGCGAGCCGCGCACGTGGACTGTGCTCGACGGTTCCTACGCCACGGTGCTGCCGGTCGAGGACTGGTTGGCCGCTAACCGGCATCTGTGGTCGCCGAACACGGTGCGCGCCTATGCGACGGCGCTGGCCCAGTGGTGGACCTTCTTGGAGCAGCGCGGCGAGGTCGATCGCTGGCACGACGTCGGCGTCCCCGCTATTTCGGCGTTCCTGTCGTGGCTGCGCAGCGGTTGCACGGTCGAGCATGCCATCGGCGCGGTCGAGGGCGCGCCGTCGGACTCGACGTTGGAGGCGCGGCTCGCGGCGGTGATCTCCTTCTACCGCTGGCACGCCGGCGTCCACGATGTGCCGGTCGCCGGTCGTCTGTTGCGGGGGACGCCGCGACGACACCCAGCCAGAGGACTTCTGTCCCATCTGGACACTCGCCGGGCACCGCAGGTGTCGTCGCTCGTGCGGGTGCGTCGCCATCGCGGCCACGGCCGGCCCCCGATCCTGCTCCCGCAACAGATTCAGCGGATCCTGGACTCCTGCGCGGTCTATGACACCGCGACGGGGCAATGGGCGGGCAACCTACGCGACCGGTTGCTGTTCGCCACGCTCGCCGAAACCGGGATGCGGCTGGGCGAGTTGCTGGGCATGCGGATCAACGACTTCGCGATGGGTCGGGGCGAGACCGCCTACATCGAGGTCGTGCCGCGGGAAGATAACCCGAACGGAGCCCGAGTGAAGATGATGCGACCCCGGCGGGTCTACGTCAGCGCGGATTTGGAGCGTGTGTTCGCTGACTACGTCACTCATATGGCGTGCCGCGCCGCCGAGATCGGAATCGCCGTCACCGCCGAGGATCCCTTATGGGTGAACCTGGACCGGCCACCGCTGCTGGCCGCGCTGCGGGAGTCCACGGTGCGGGACAAGGCGGAAGCCTTGCGGCGCAAGGGCATTGGTCCGGCCGGCTGGACCCCCCACTGGTTCCGGCACAGTCACGCCACCGCTCTCCTGCTGGCCGGGACGGCCGAGTGGGTGGTGTCCCGTCGCCTCGGTCACGCCCACGTGCAGACCACGTTGGACCTCTACGGCTGGGTCCGCGAGGACGAGGCCCTGCGCGCGGCGGCGAACTGGGCGTCCTACGTATCAGGCTGGCAGGTGGCCGGTGCGCGGTGAACGCCGGCTAAGCGCCGTCGAGTACGCGGACCCGATCTGGCGGCTCTGGGAGCAGTTGCCGCCCGAGTGGCGCGGCCCCGTCATCGGCGACGGCATCGGCAACTGGTTGGACATCAGCGAGAACGAGGGGCAACGCCTGATCCTGACCGGCTTGCCCGACGTGATCGCGGCCGAGATGGCGTGGATGGCGCACTGGCAGGTCCAGGACGGCACCCGAGCCTCGGTGCTCGGTCTCAACCAGCTCGCCAACATCCTGCGGCGAGCGATCCGGGAGCGCCACTGCTTCCCGTCGTCGATCCGGGTCATGGACTGGCCGACGGCGGAGGCGCTGCAGGGCTGGTACTACGTCAAGCGTTGGCATCGGTTGCCGGCACCCTACATGCGCGGCCGGCTGCGGGTCCCGTTCGGTTTCGCCCGCACAGCGCTACTGGCCCGGTGTCACGACGGGCACTGGTGGGAGATGGACGACTGGCATCCCCGTTGCGACCCGCGCATCCCGCTGTCGAAACGCGAGCCGGTGGGCAACTACGGCTGCTCACCGGGCCTGATCACCGTCCCCTGGCTGCGCGCGGCGACGAAGTGGCACCTGGGCACGATGCTGGAGTCGGGCGCACTGCGATGGACCACAGTCTCTATGGAGAGGCTGGCTTGCCTGCGCCGGTTCGACAGGTGGCTGACCACCTGCCTCGACGACGCCCGCGAGATCCTCGGCGACCCGGCCATCGCAGGGCAGCAGGCCGCCGCCTTCGCGAGATGGGCGGCGGACTCACACAACCGCGCGCTTCGCGACTCCGACACCCGCCACCTCGGCAAGCCGGTCCATCCCCGCCTGGTCAACGACGAACTCCGCGCCGTGGCTGAGCTGTTCGCGTTCGTCGCGGCCAACCCGGTCGACGCGCGGACCGTGCTCGGCGTCGGGCCGTGGCAACAGGTCACCGACGCCCACGCGGCGAGCTGGTTCCGTCAGGTCACCCGCATCCCGCACACGAAGGACTTCAACGAGGCGAACTACGTCGATGACCACGCCTTGGCCCAGATCATCGCCGCATTGCCCGTCCTCGGACTGCCCAAGGACGAGCAGATGCTCATCACCCGGGGCGACGGGCGCCAGGTCAGTGTCCACGGGCTCGATGACCCGCAAGCGATGCGGATGATCCTGCTCCAGATCCTGACCGGCCGCCGCGCCAGCGAGATCCGCACCTGCGACGCCGACTGCATCGAGCCGGTCACCGACTCTACGATCAGCGCCACCGCCGACGGGGAGCAGCTGGCCCGATTCCGTTACGCCCAAAGCAAGATCGACATCGCGCCGGACAGCATCCTCGTCGACCACGAGGTCGTCGCCATCGTCGAGGAACAACGGCGCTGGATCCAAGACCGGTTCCCCGACCTGTCGCCACGGCTGCTGTTTGTCCGGCTGCTCGGCAACCGGCTCGGCGACAAGGCCTACTCCGGGCACCTACAACTGGCGGTTGCGCGAGTTCAGCGAATTGGCCCAGATCTCCGACGGCAAGGGCCGACCGGTGCGACTGAGCCATACTCACCGTTTCCGGCACACCAAGCTGACCCGCCTGGCTGAGCTCGGCCTGCCGATCCACGTCTTGCAGCGCTATGCCGGCCACGCAACGCCAACGATGACCATGCACTACATCGCCCAGCGCGAGGAGCACGCCGAACTCGCGTTCCTGGCCACCGTCAAGCTACGCGCTGACGGCACCCGCGTGCAGTTCTCCCGCGAGGACCACGACAGCCTGCACCTGTTCGACCGAGCCGACCGCCTCCTTCCCCACGGATGGTGCCTGCTGCCGCCAATGCAGACCTGCGGCAAGGGCAACGCCTGCCTGACCTGCTCCGTATTCGTCACGGACGCCACCCATCGCTCCACTTTGGAGCGGCAACTCGCCGACACCGGGCAACTGATAGCCCGGACTATGGCGGCGTTCGAGCAACACCACGGCCTGCCCATGCCCGACGACAACGTCTGGCTCGCCCAACGCCGCGCCGAGCAGGCCGCGCTTACCCGGCTTCTATCCACAATGGACGCCAGCCCCGGCCGCGCGCTCCAAGGCGCTGGCTGCGGCGCCGGCCCGGCCGGCCCGGTCCCCATCACCCTCGACGCCAGCCGCGCGCGAAGGACTCGGCCATGACCGACGACCGCGTCCGCCGCAGCGCCGTGCTCAACGCCGCCGCCAAGGCCAAGTCTCGAGCCAAGACCACCGCTGCCGAGCAGGCCATCCGCACGCTCGTCAAACGCGGCGAGGCCGTCACCTTCCAGGCCGTCTGCCGCGAAGCCGACGTGTCCCACGCTTTCCTCTATGGACACGAGGACCTGCGCCGCCGCATCCAACACCTGCGCGACCAAGTTCGTCCAGCGCCGCAGCAGCGCGCCAACGGTCCCGACACCGTCGTGCTCGCCCTCACCAGCCAGATCGACCAGCTCAAGAAGCGCCACCGCGAGGAAGTCCAAGCCCTGCGCACCGCCCTGGAACAGGCACACGGCGAGAACCTCCAACTCCGGCGTGAACTTGCCCGACGCGGGACCGCGCCAGGCATCAACGGGCACTGACTCGTCGCGTCGATCGCAAGAACGTCACGACCTGCACAAACACCCCCGCTTCAAGATCAAACCCCAGATAACCGTCGGAACCGGTAAGTCGCACTTCTGCGAAGCGCTCAGCCAACGCGCCATCGACCGCGGCATGACCGTCGCCTGGTTCTCCATCGAAGACCTCGGCACCCTCGTGCGCCGCCACCGCGCCGACGACTCCGTGGCCAAGGCCATCAGCCGGATCATGCGCGCGGATCTGGTCACAGTCGACGACATCGGGCTGCTACCGATCAGCCCGGACGCCGCGGAAGGCTTCTACCGCCTCGTCGACGCCGCCTACGAACGCCGCGCCCTAGCCATCAGCTCCAACCTTCACCCGTCGGGCCTGGACGAGCTCATGCCCAAGACCCTGGCCACCGCCACCGTCGACCGGCTGCTGCACCACGCCCACATCGTCGTCACCCAAGGCGACTCATTCCGGCTCACCGAGGCCGCCACCCGGCCGTCGCAGTCGTCGTCGAGGTCGTTGCACACCTCGGGGCCCTGCCGCTCGGGGTGCAGCCGGGCGGAGCAGGCGGCGGTGTCGGTGTCTTCGCACACCACCTCGCCCTCTTCGCCACACACGCCCGTGCCCACACTGCAGGGCAGGCCCAGCGT
>JAEHDK010000385.1 GCA_016880465.1 Micromonosporaceae bacterium | reverse complement strand
CGGCGCCGCGCCTCAAGCAATTGAAGGCGAGTTTCCGCTGGCGTGCCGGCGAGCATGAATGGTCCGGCGTGCTGGATGCGCGTGGCACGCACGAGGCGCTGCAGCTCGACGCCACGCTCGAATCGCCGGTGGCCAGCGCGATGCCGAGGCCGCAGCCCACGAGCAACAGCAGCCCGGCCGCGGTGAAGTCTCCGGTGCAGTGCTGGGCCCCCCGGTACCGGTGCGAGCAGGGCGTGTCGGACGAAATGGTGGCTGGGCCGGCCCCGCCGCGCCGTGCCGCGCCGCCGCCCGGCCGCGACCGTCGGCTCCCGAATCAAAGCGATTGCGGTCGCATTAGGCTGATACCCATGAGTCACGTCCTCGCCGCGGTCGCCTGGCCCTATGCCAACGGCCCGCGCCACATCGGCCACGTGTCCGGCTTCGGGGTGCCCTCGGACGTCTTCAGCCGGTACATGCGGATGGCCGGCCACGACGTGCTCATGGTCTCCGGGACCGACGAGTACGGCACGGCGACCCAGGTCCAGGCCGACGCCGAGGGGCTGTCCCCGCGGGCGCTGGTCGACCGGTACAACCGGGTGATCGTCGAGGACCTGCACGGGCTCGGCCTCTCGTACGACCTGTTCACCCGCACGACGACCGGCAACCACACGGCCGTGGTGCAGGAGATGTTCGAGCAGCTGTACCGCAACGGGTACATCGTGCCCAGGACCACGCTCGGCGCGATCTCCCCGTCCACCGGCCGTACGCTGCCCGACCGGTACATCGAGGGCAGCTGCCCGATCTGCGGGTACGACAGCGCGCGCGGCGACCAGTGCGACAACTGTGGCAACCAGCTCGACCCCATCGACCTGATCAACCCGCGCAGCAAGATCAACGGTGAGGCCCCGAAGTTCATCGAGACCGAGCACTTCTTCCTCGACCTGCCGGCCTTCGCCCGCGCGCTGGAGAAATGGCTCGACACGCGGGACGGCTGGCGGCCCAACGTCCTGCGGTTCTCCAAGAACCTGATCGACGACCTGCAACCCCGGTCGGTCACCCGCGACCTCGACTGGGGCGTACCGATCCCGCTCGACGGCTGGCGGGACCGCGGTGACAAGCGGATCTACGTGTGGTTCGACGCGGTCATCGGGTACCTCTCCGCGTCGATCGAATGGGCGCGGCGCAGCGGTGAGCCCGACGCCTGGCGCCGCTGGTGGACGACGTCCGAGGGGGAAGCGGGGGGCGAGGCCCCCCGGGGGTACTACTTCATGGGCAAGGACAACATCGTCTTCCACTCGCTCATCTGGCCGTCGATGCTCCTTGGCTACTCGGGCGCCGGCGACCGCGGCGGTGAGCCGGGCGACTACGGCGTACTGAACCTGCCGACCGAGGTGGTCTCCAGCGAGTTCCTGACGATGGAAGGCCGCAAGTTCTCCTCGTCCCGCCGGGTCGTCATCTACGTCAAGGACTTCCTCGACCGGTACGACGCGGACGCGCTGCGGTACTTCATCGCGGTCGCCGGTCCGGAGACCCAGGACACCGACTTCACCTGGGCCGAGTTCCTGCGGCGCAACAACGACGAGCTGGTGGCCGGCTGGGGCAACCTCGTCAACCGGTCGATCTCGATGGCCGCGAAGAACGTCGGCGCCGTACCCGCGCCGGGCGAGCTGACGGCGACCGACCGCGCGCTGCTCGACACGGCCCGGGCGGCGTTCGGTACGGTCGGCGGGCTCATCGAGCGGCACCGGCAGAAGGCGGCGATCGGCGAGGCGATGCGGGTCGTCGCCGAGGCCAACAAGTACCTGTCCGAGTCGGCGCCGTGGAAGCGGGGGGACGACCCGGAGCGGGTGGGTACCATCCTGCACACCGCGCTGCAGGTGGTCAGCGACGCGAACACCATGCTCAGCCCGTTCCTGCCGCACTCGGCCCAGCGGGTACACGAGCTGCTCGGCGGTACCGGCGTGCACACCCCGCTGCCGGAGGTCCGGGAAGTGTCCGATCTGGACGGTGGGCCGGGTTATCCGGTCCTCACCGGCGACTACACGGTCGGCGTGCGGTGGGAGTCGGTGCCCTTGCCGCCCGGCCGCAAGCTCGCGCCGCCGACGCCGGTGTTCAAGAAGCTCGATCCGTCGATTGTGGACGAAGAGCTGGCCCGGCTAGGCGGGTAGACCGGCCAGCACGGCAGCGCGTACCCGCGACTCGCCCAGCTCGAGCACGACGGCGCGCAGGTGTTCCGCGGCGAGCGGCGCGAGCAGGGTATGGGCGTCGACATCGGCATCCCGGCCCGGGTGCGCCTGGGCGAGCAGGATCGCCACGTGCCGGTGCCAGAACCGGTAGGCCCCGCTGCGGTACCGCCCACCCGGCGGAGTCTCGGCCATGCACACCAGGTCGAGGTGGGCCAGTACGTGGTCGAGGTACGCCTTGACGAACGCCCGCAGCCGTACGCCCGGCGCGGCGGGGTGGTCCGGCGGGCCGGGCCCGAGCGGCGGCGGGCCGGACAGGATCGCCTCCTGCAGCTCGCGGTCCCGCTCGTGCAGGAGTGCGGCGGCGAGCCCGGCACGGTCCCCGAACCGGCGGAACAGCGTTCCCTTGCCGACGCCCGCCGCGGACGCGACGGCATCCATCGAGACGCGGTCGATCCCATGCGTGCGGAACAGCGCCGCCGCGGCGTCGAGCACCGCGGACCGGTTGCGCGCCGCGTCGGCCCGCTCCTTGGGCCGGGAGGTACGCAATGCCAGCAGCTCACCCGGTGGGCTGCTGACAGACTGGGGCCCGGTGCCGCCGCTGGGCATATCCGGACTGTAGTCCACGATCGGCGCGGTGCGTGACTGTGTGATCCTGTTGCGATGAGCCGCAGCGAGCCGCCACCGCCGCCGGAACCGCTGCGCGTACCGGTGCTGGACAGCCACACCCACCTCGACCACGTCGGCGGCGACCCGGTCGCCTCGATCGACGCGGCGCGTGCGGTCGGCGTGCCGCGGCTGGTCCAGGTGGGCGTCGATGTCGGGTCGTCGCGGTGGTCCGTCGCGCTCGCGGGCTCGACGCCGGCCGTCGTGGCCACCGTCGGGCTGCACCCGAACGAGGCGCCTCGACTGTCCAACCTGGACGCTGAACTGCGGGAGATCGAGGCGCTGGCCGGCGGGGCCCGGGTGCGCGGCATCGGCGAGACCGGGCTCGACACGTACCGCACCGGCGACGACGGCCGGGCGGCCCAGGAGTACGCGTTCCGGGCCCAGATCGGGTTCGCGAAGCGGTTCGGCAAGGCGCTCGTGGTGCACGACCGGGACGCGCACGCCGGCATCCTGCGGGTGCTCGACGAGGAGGGTGCGCCCGACCGGGTGGTGCTGCACTGTTTCTCCGGGGACGCCGAGTTCGCCGCCGATTGCGTGCGGCGCGGGTACGTGCTGTCCTTCGCCGGGACCCTCACCTTCAAGAACGCGCCCGACCTGCGCGCGGCCGCTGCCGTGACGCCGATCGACCAGCTGCTCGTGGAGACGGACGCGCCGTACCTGACGCCGATGCCGTACCGCGGCCGGCCGAATGCGCCCTATCTGATCCCGCTGACCGTACGCGCGCTGGCCGAGACGACCGGGCGGGACCTGGACGAGCTGTGCGCCGCGATCGCGGCCACCGGCGAGCGCGTCTTCGGCCCGTGGTGACCGGCCGAGAAACCGACTCACAGGTCAGCCACGGTTATCCAGTCGGCGGAGCGGGCCCGGTACCCGTACCGTTCCAACAGCCCCTGCACGACAACCGGTATGTGGGCGGCGCCGTAGACGACGGCGACCTCGATGGCTTCCGCGCCGCGCAGCTCGTGTAGCTGGCAGAGGGCGGCCAGCAGCCGGTCGTCGCGCTCGCCACCGAAGGCGGCGTCCAGTTCCGGCAGCTGATCAGCCACCTCCTCGTCCTCAGCGGAGGGCAAGTCGTTGACCTCGACCGATCGCGACCAGATCATCCGGGTACCGCCGAACAGGCGAGCCACCACGATGACCGGCAGCAGACACCACACCATCAACCGGTGCGCCAGCGGCACCCGCTGCCATCCGGCGGCGAACTCCGCCGCGCTGACATCCGGGCGTACGACGGGCACGCTCAGTGCCGCATAGTCGATATCCTGCGTGACCAGTCCGGCGCGCCGATTGAACCGGAGCACGGTGTAGCTCAGCGTCAGCGCGCCGGTGAGCACCGAGCGCTCGCCGGCGCCCACCCCCTCGGCCACCACCACATCGGCGCGCTTGAGCCGCGTCGTCACCGCCGCATAGAACGCCGGCTTGGCCATGTGAATCATCGGGTACAGCACGAACTGCAGCGGCGTCTCGCGACGCCGCAGCCGGATCACCGCCGACCGTACCCCCAGACCCGTCACCTCGATAATCTGCACGCCTGCCCCTTCTGCGCGGACTAGCCGCATGGTGACAGCCACCGTCCAGGTGCCCACGCTTTCGCCGGGCCACGCCGGCATCCGGCGTCGTCGGGTGGTCATATCCTCGTACGCTGGCGTCTCGTGAGCCCATCCAGCGAGCCGTGCGGCCCGGCCGGGTTGCTCGGTCCGGCCGAGATCCGTGACCTCGCCGCCCGCCTCGGTGTCACGCCGACCAGGAAGCTCGGGCAGAACTTCGTGCATGACGCGAATACCGTGCGGCGCATCGTCCGGGCGGCCGGGCTGGCACCGGACGACGTCGTGCTGGAGGTCGGGCCCGGGCTCGGCTCGCTCACGCTGGGCCTGTTGCCGGCCGCGCGCCGGGTGGTCGCGGTCGAGATCGACCCGCGGCTGGCCGGCGTGCTGCCGCGCACCGTGGCCGCGCACGCGCCGCGGTACGCCGATCGGCTGTCCGTGCTCACCGCCGACGCGTTGGCGGTGCCGGCGGCCGCGTTGCCCGAAGCACCGACGGCGCTGGTGGCGAACCTGCCGTACAACGTCGCGGTGCCGGTCCTGCTGCACCTGCTCGCCGAGCTGCCCAGCCTGCGGCACGGGCTGGTGATGGTGCAACGGGAGGTGGCCGACCGGTTGGTCGCCGGGCCGGGTAGCCGGGCGTACGGCGTACCGTCGGTGAAGCTGGCCTGGTACGCCGATGCCCGTCCGGCCGGTCGGGTCCCGCCCACGGTCTTCTGGCCGGTGCCCAACGTGGACTCCGGACTGGTCGCGTTCGCCCGGCACGAGCCGCCGGCGGAACCGGCGCGGCGCGACGCTGTGTTCGCGGTCGTCGATGCGGCGTTCGCCCAGCGGCGCAAGATGCTGCGCTCCGCGCTCGCCGGTTGGGCCGGCGGCGCCGAGGCCGCGACGGAGGTGCTGGTGAGGGCCGGGGTAGCCCCGACCGCCCGGGCCGAGCAGCTCGGGATCGACCAGTTCGCCGCGATCTCCGCCGGCCGCCCGCGGTAGGGTTTGCGCGATGACCGAGCCGCTGCCGCATGAGGACGAGCGCGACCGTCCTCGCCCGGCCGCATCCGGCCCGGTGAAGGTCCGCGTGCCCGCAAAGATCAACCTGCACCTGGGCATCGGCCCGGTGCGCCGGGACCGGTACCACGAGGTGACGACCGTCTACCACGCGGTCGCGCTCTACGACGAGCTGCATGCTCGGCGCGGCGACACGCTCACCTTGACGATGGAGGGGGAGGGCGCCGGCGACCTCGCGCTGGACGACACCAACCTGGTGCTGCGGGCCGCCCAGGCGCTGGCCGGCTACGCGGGCGTACCCGCACACGCGCGGCTGCACCTGCGCAAGCAGATCCCGCTCGCGGCCGGGCTGGCCGGTGGCAGCGCCGACGCGGCGGCGGCTCTGGTCGCCTGCGACGCGCTCTGGGGTACCGGGCTCTCCCGCGACGAGCTGGCCGGCATCGCCGCGGGGGTCGGCAGCGACGTGCCGTTCCTCGTGTACGGCGGAACCGCGCTCGGTACCGGTCGGGGCGAGGCGATCAGCCCGGTGCTCGCCCGGGCCGCGACCTGGCACTGGGTGGTCGCCATCGCGGACGGCGGGCTCGCCACGCCGACCGTGTACGCCGAGCTCGACCGGCTGCGCGCGAGCGGCACGGCGCCCGCCCCGCTCGGCGCCACCGACGCCCT
>JAEHDK010000384.1 GCA_016880465.1 Micromonosporaceae bacterium | reverse complement strand
TGCGCCCGGGCCGTAACTACGGCTGGCCGCTCACCTCGAAGGGTCTGGACTATGACGGCACGCCGGTCGAGTACGGGAAGGAGGGCCTCATCGCCCTCACCGCGCTGCTCGCCAATCTGCCGCAGGAGTACGTCGAGCAGAGGCTCGGCGTGAGCTCCTCCGCGGTGGTCGCGGTGCTCGCGATCATGGTCATCATCGGCCTGTTCCTCTACCTCAAGTTCTTCTTCTTCGTCGCGGTGGTGCTGCTCATCGCCGGCGCGAACATGCCGGAGCAGATCGCCGACGGCCTCGGCGTGTCGAAGGAGGGGCCGGCCGTACCGCTGCCGAAGAACAGCCCCGCCCAGCCCTTCTTGAACACGCCGTCGGTCGGGCCGTGCCCGGTGGCCTCGGGGAGGAAGGAGCTGGCCAGGTCGTGCCAGGCGAGCATCGGGACGATCGCGTCGACCCGCCGGTCGTAGCCGGCCAAGAGCAGCGCCAGCCCGCCGCCGTACGAGCCGCCGACGACCCCGACACGCGGGTCGCCCGGCCCGTCGGTGCGGATCTCGGGGCGGCCGGCGAGCCAGTCGAGCAGCCGCTGCGCGTCGCGCACCTCGTAGTCCGGGCTGTCCAGGTGGATCTGGCCGGTACTGCGGCCGAAGCCCGGTGCGGTCCAGGTGAGCACCGCGTAGCCGTGCTCGACCAGGTCCGTGGCGTCGGTGGTGACGCTGGCCTTCGTACCCCCGAAGCCGTGGCCCAGCAGGACGGCCGGCACCGGATGGGCGGCGCTGGCGCCCTTGGGGAGGTAGAGGGTCGTGTCGAGGTCGACCGGCGTGGCCGAGTCCGGCCCGGTCCGTACGGTCAGCATGCGGTCCTCGGTCGTGTAGCCGGGCGGCTCCGGCCACACCGCCCAGACCACAAGCCCGGTGAGGACCGCGACGGCAGTCGCGCCGGCGGCCAGCCGCCTTCGGGTCAGGCGCGGCAACGCACGGCGCCAGCGGGTCAGGCGCAGGACGGCTCGACGCCGGCGGACCGGCAGCGCAGCGGGCATGCCGCCACGGTACGTGCTGGCCGCGGTCGCCGTTCGGCCGTCTCAGGGTCTTCACAGAATCGTCGTCAACACCCCTCACCCTCGGTGAACCGGAACTCCAGCGGCTCGGCCAGCCCGGCCTCGATCCGCGAGACCACGCCGGTGCCGATGTGGAACAGCAGCGCGTTCGCGCCCTCCTGGACCATCAGGCCACGCCCGCCTTGGATGTTGTTGATGTCGGTCGCGCCGGCGTAGGCCGCCCGGACCTGCGCCTCGGGCATCGATACGTGGGCCCCGTCGGCCGTACGCACCTGCGGGTCGGTGACGCTGAGGTACTGCAGGGCGCCCTGGTAGAACGCGAGATCGGGCTTGCCGTACGCCGCCGTGCCCTGGGCGGCCGCGATGCCCGGGCAGGCCGGCGTCTCCCGCACGTTCACCGCGAGTCCGGCCGTACGCAACGCGTCCAGCCGGGCGCCCACGACGTACGGGCCGAGCCCCTTGGTGGTCAGATCCGGCCGGGTCGCCGGAGTCGGGGACGGCGGCGGCGCCGTCGCGCTGCCACCGGCCGGTGGGCTCGGCGGCGGGTTCCCGCCGGTACCGCCGGTGCCGGTCGAACACCCGGCCAGGGACAGCGCGATGACGAACCCGGGCAGCACCAGCCGGCGGTACCTCATGGGGCCTCCAGGGGGTGTGGTCCTACGTGACCACTATCCGGGACCCGCGCACGCGGCACCTAGTCAAGGTGCGCCAGCAGGGCGGCGCGGTACACCGCGGCGGCCTCCAGCACGGTGTCGATGGCGCGCAGGTCGTCGAGCGTGACGCGGCCGCCAGAGGCGCCGAACTGCACCTCGGTCGCACCCGACTCGATGACGAGGATCGGCGGCGCGCCGCGGTGGGTGTCGACATAGGCACGCGTGCCCGGCACGAGGTCGGCCAGGACAACCGTGGCCGCCGGCGAGACCGGGGATCCGGCCCGGCGGACCGGCTCAGGCTGGGTCATCCGGCCACAGTAGACAGCCAACCGCCGTCCAATCAATAGACCTCGGTCGATCAAGACCGCTACTTTCGGGATGTCGCGGTCTTCCGCACGTTATGCGTCGCGGCCTCCCGTCCGCGCCCGGGCCCGGGTCAGCCGCAGCCGCCGGAGGCGCTTGACGAGCATGGGGTCGTGTGCCAGCGCCGCCGGATCGTCGAGCAGGCCGTTGAGCAGCTGGTAGTACCGCGTCGTCGACATGTCGAACGTGTCGCGGATCGCCTGCTCCTTGGCGCCCGCGTGGCGCCACCATTGCCGTTCGAACTCCAGGATGCGCTTGCCCCGCTCGGCCAGCTGGGGCGGCGGTGACGGTCCGACCGGCGGCGGCTCGTCGTGCGGGTCACGATCGACGAACATATGTTCGAATGCCGGTTCCATGGGCACAGCCTAGACAACGATCGGCGATCCGTCACCC
>JAEHDK010000383.1 GCA_016880465.1 Micromonosporaceae bacterium | reverse complement strand
GGGAGCCGTCCCGCCGCCGCCCGGCACCCGAGCCGGCCGAGCCGGCCGAGCCGGCCGAGCCCGGTGAGCCGGCCGAGCGGAGCCCGGCCTTGGTCATGATCACCAGCTCCTCGCGCGGCACCAGGCTGTCCAGCAGCGCGCCGATCACCGCCTCGGCCTCGCCGTCGGCGTACACGTCGGCCGTGTCCAGGAGGTTCCCGCCCGCGTCGAGGTACGTCTTGAGCTGCGCCGCCGCGTCGTCCGGGTCGGTGTCCCGGCCCCACGTCATCGTGCCGAGAGCGAGCCGGGACACGGTCAGCCCGCTACGGCCGAGCGGTCGCTGCTGCATGGCTGCACCCTATGCTGGGTCAGCCGCGGGGCTGGGTCAGCGTCGAGTCGGCCGGGTAGTGGGAGGGATTGCGATGCGCCTTGGACTCATGCTCGGCTACCAGACGGCGTGGACCACGCCGGCCGACCATCTTGCCTTCGCCCAGGAGGCCGAGCGGCTCGGGTACGCCGTGGTCTGGGCCGCCGAGGCGTACGGCTCCGACTCACCGAGCACGCTGGCCTGGCTGGCCGGGCAGACCTCGACGATCGACGTCGGCTCGGCGGTCATGCAGATTCCCGCGCGCACGCCGGCCGCGACCGCGATGACGGCGGCGACGATCGACACCCTGTCGGGTGGCCGGTTCCGGCTCGGGCTCGGGGTGTCCGGCCCGCAGGTCTCCGAGGGCTGGCACGGTGTCCGCTTCGGCCGGCCGCTCGTGCGGACCAGAGAGTACGTGGACATCGTCCGCACCGCGCTGCGCCGCGAGACCGTCTCGTACGCCGGCGAGTTCTACCGCCTGCCGCTGCCGGACGGGCCCGGCAAGGCGCTGAAGCTCGGCTTCCATCCGCCGCGCCCGGACATCCCGATCTACCTCGCCGCGGTCGGGCCGAAGAACCTCGAGCTGGCCGGCGAGATCGCCGACGGCTGGCTCGCGGTGTTCTACGCACCCGAGTTCGCGGGTGAGCAGCTGGCCGCCGTCACCGCCGGGCGGGGCCGGGCCGGCCGGCGGCTCGACGGTTTCGACGTCGTGCCGAGCGTTCCGGTCGTGGTCGGCGACGATGTGGCCGCCTGCGCCGAGCTGGTCCGCTGGTACGCCGCCCTCTACGTCGGCGGCATGGGCAGCCGCACCCAGAACTTCTACAACCAGCTCGCGACCCGGATGGGGTACGGTGACGCGGCCCGCGAGGTGCAGGATCTCTACCTCGCCAAGCGGCAGCGCGACGCGGCGGCCGCGGTACCCCTGGAGTTCCTCGACCGCACCTCGCTGCTCGGCCCCAAGGCGCGGATCGCGGACCGGCTCCAGGCGTACGCGCAGGCCGGCGTGACCACGCTGTCGGTGAGCCTGTTCGCGGCCGACCGCGCCCACGGAGTCGAGACGCTGCGTGCGGTGGCCGACGCGCTCGACCTGTCCGGAGTAGGGGAGTAGGCGTGGACATCTGGCAGGCCATCGTGCTCGGCGTCGTCGAAGGGCTCACCGAGTTCCTGCCGGTGTCGTCCACCGGCCACCTCACGGTCACCGAGAAGCTGGTCGGCCTGCAGGTCGACGACCCGGCGGTCACCGCCTTCACCGCCGTGATCCAGGTCGGCGCGATCGCGGCGGTCATCCTGTTCTTCTGGCGGGACATCGTCCGGCTGGTGTCCGCGTTCGCCCGCGGCCTGTTCTCCTCCGCTGCCCGGCAAGAGTACGACTACCGGTTCGCCTGGTACGTGATCGCCGGCTCGGTACCCATCGGGGTGGCCGGCTTTGCGGCCCAGGACCTGATCAAAGGGCCGCTGCGTAGCCTGTGGGTGGTGGCGGTCGCGTTGGTCGTGTGGAGCGCGGTGCTGGTATTCGCCGAGCACGCGGCCACCCAGACCCGCAGCGAGCGCAGCCTGCGGCTGGCCGACGTATTGATCATCGGCGCCGCGCAGTGCCTGGCACTCATACCCGGGGTGTCCCGCTCCGGCGCGACGATCAGCGTCGGCCTGCTCCGCGACCTCGACCGGGTGAGCGCCACCCGGCTGTCGTTCTTCCTGTCCATCCCGGCGCTCACCGCGGCCGGCGCGTACGAGCTCAAGGACGCGCTGGACGGCTCGATCGGCGCGGTACCACTGGTCATCGGCACGATCGTCAGCTTCGGCGTCGCCTACGCCTCGGTCGCCTGGCTGCTGCGGTTCGTGGCGCACCACACGCTGGCCGCGTTCGTCTGGTACCGCGTGGCACTGGGCGGGATCCTCATCGTCGCGCTGTCCGCAGGCTGGATCAGCGCGACGTGACGACGGTACTGCTGCTACGCCACGGGCGTACCGCCGCCAACGCCGACGGCGGGCTTGCCGGCCGGCGCCCGGTGGAGCTGGACGAGACCGGCGTGGCGCAGGCGCGAGCGGTGGGTGGGCGGCTGGCCGCGGTGCCGCTGGTGGCCGTCGTCACCAGCCCGCTCAACCGCTGCCGGACGACCCTCGACCTGGCCCTGCCCGGTGCCACCGCGGTGGTCGACGAGCGGCTGATCGAGTGCGGGTACGGGGACTGGGAGGGGCAGCCGCTCAAGAAGCTGGCCAAGGAGAAGCTGTGGGCCACGGTACAGATGCACCCGTCCGCGGTCACCTTCCCCGGCGAGGGCGGCGAGGCGATGGCCGCGATGGCCGGTCGGGCGGTGGCCGCGATCCGGGACTGGGACGGCCGGGTGGGCGCCGAGCACGGTCCGGACGCCGTCTGGCTCGCGTGCAGCCACGGCGACGTGATCAAGGCGATCGTGGCCGACGCGCTGGGCATGCACCTCGATCTGTTCCAGCGGATCGGCGTCGACCCCGGATCGGTGACCGTGATCCGGTACACCCCGGTACGCCCGTTCGTCCTGCGGCTGAACGACACCGGCGGCGATCTGTCCGTCTTCCGGCCACCGAAGCGGCGCCGGCGGCGCGGTTCTCGGCCCGCGGACTCCGACGCGGCCGTGGGCGGCGGCGCCGGCACGACCGGCTAGCCGCGGGATAGTGTCGTGGGTATGACCCATCAGGTGTACGCGTTCGAGCCGCCGGAGCGGTTCGTGGCGGGGACCGTGGGTCCGCCGGGGGAGCGGACGTTCTTTCTCCAGGCCCGCGGCGGCGGCCGGCTGGTCAGCGTGGTGCTGGAGAAGGTGCAGATGGCGCTGCTCGCCGAGAAGCTGGAGGAGCTGCTCACCGAGGCGCACCGGCGGTTCGGCATCGAACTGCCGGAGACCGAGCCCGGCTCGGCCGACAACGAGCCGCTGGACGTCCCGGTCGACGAAGAGTTCCGGGTCGGCACGCTGGGGCTCGCCTACGACGTCGACACGTCGACGGTCGTGATCGAGGCGATCGCCGCGGGCGAGGGGGACGTCGAGGCGGACGCCGAGGCCGAGGGCGAGGGCGAGGGCGAGGAGGAAGAGGACACCGCGGATCTCGACCGGCTGCGGGTCCGGCTCACGCCGGCGGCCACGCGCGCGTTCATCGAGCGGGCCAAACGGGTCGTCGCGGCCGGCCGGCCGCCGTGCCCGCTGTGTGGCCAGCCGCTCGATCCGGCCGGCCACCTCTGCCCGCGGCACAACGGCTACCACCGGTAGGTCCGGGGTTGGCCACCGGGGTGCTTGCTGACGACGTGGCGCTGGCCCTGGTCCGGGACGGGACGCTGGAGCTCGAGGGCCGCCTGGTCGACGCGTCCAACACGACGCTACGGGCCGTCATCACGTGCGACGGCATCCAGGCGCGCTGCGTCTACAAGCCGATCCGCGGGGAGCGGCCGCTGTGGGATTTTCCCGACGGTACGCTGGCCGGCCGCGAGGTCGGTGCCTACCTCGTCTCGGCGGCCACCGGCTGGGGGATCGTGCCACCGACCGTGCTGCGCGACGGGCCGCTCGGGCCGGGCGCGTGCCAGCTGTGGATCGACGAGCCGGAGTCCGGGCCGGAGCTGCTGGGCTTCGTACCCGCGCGGCGGATCCCGACGGGCTGGCGCCGGATCGCGTCCGCGCGCGACAATGCCGGGCAGCCGTACGCCCTGGCCCACGCCGACGACCCGCGCCTTGCCCGGATGGCGGTGTTCGACGTGGTGGTGAACAACGCCGACCGCAAGGGCGCGCACGTCATCTGCGACGGCCAGGGCCGGGTGTACGGCGTAGACCACGGTGTCTGCTTCCACGTCGACGACAAGCTGCGCACGGTGCTGTGGGGGTGGGCCGGCGGGCCGTTGCCGCCCGAGGCGGTCGAGATGCTCGGCGTGCTGCGGGCCGAGCTGGCCGGCGGGCTCGGTGCCGCGCTGGCGGAGCACGTGACGCCGGCTGAGGTCGGCGCCCTCGTCGTACGGGTGGAGCGGCTGCTGGTCGCCGGGTGCTTCCCGCAGCCCGACCACGACTGGCCGGCGTTGCCCTGGCCGCCCATCTGACCTCCGCGTGGGCGGTCCGGGTGATCTCTTAGGCTGGGCCCATGGAACCGTGGTCCGGCGTTGAGGTCCCGCGGTTGCCCGGTCCCGGGCAGCCGCTCGCGTTGTTCGACTCGGCGCGCCGCGCCGTGCACCCGACCCGGTCGGCGGGGTCGCCGAGCATGTACGTCTGCGGGATCACCCCGTACGACGCGACCCACCTCGGTCACGCCGCCACGATGATCACTTTCGACCTGGTACACCGGGTGTGGCTCGACTGCGGTCTCGACGTGCAGTACGTACAGAACGTCACCGACATCGACGACCCGTTGCTGGAGCGCGCGAACCGGGACGGGGAGGACTGGGTCGTCCTCGGGATGCGCGAGACCGCGTTGTTCCGCGAGGACATGGAGGCGCTGCGGATCGTCCCGCCGCGGCACTACGTCGGCGCGGTCGAGTCGATCCCGGCGATCGCGGCGCGCGCCGCGCGGTTACTGACCGAGGGTGCCGCCTACCGGCTGGACGACGGCACCGCGGACGTGTACTTCGACCTCACGGCCGCGCCGGCCTTCGGCTACGAGTCGCACCTCTCGCGCGAACAGATGCTCGCGTTCTTCGCCGGCCGCGGCGGCGACCCGGACCGGCCGGGCAAGCGGGACGCGCTGGATCCGGTCGTGTGGCGCGGCGCGCGCGAGGGCGAGCCGGCCCCTTCTCGACGGCGTCAACGTAGGCCATGAATGTGTCTCGCTCGTAGTTGGACACCGATGAATGCAGGTGCTCGATGGGTGCACCTTGGATCT
>JAEHDK010000010.1 GCA_016880465.1 Micromonosporaceae bacterium | reverse complement strand
GTCAGATGTGGACGATGCTCCCAGTCTCCCACTTTTCACCTCTAGCAGGTCCATCGAGGGTATCAAGAATGAACATGGGCGAGCAGGTCGTGCACCGCCACGATGAGGCCGGGCGTGCAGAATCCACATTGGACGGCACCGGCCTGTACGAAGGCCCGCTGGACCGGGTCGAGCTCGCCGCCGGGTGCGAGTCCCTCCACGGTGACGACCACCCGACCCTCCGCCTGGCCGGCCGCCACCAGGCAGGCACAGACCGCGACGCCGTCCAGGTACACCGTGCAGGAGCCGCACTCGCCCTGCTCGCACGCGTTCTTGGCGCCGGGCAGGCCGCACCGCTCGCGCAGCACGTACAGCAGGCTCTCGCCGGGCCAGACGTCGTCCACCTCGCGCGGCTCACCGTTGACCGTGCAGGTCAGTCGCACAGCGCCTCCCAGGCCCAGCGCAGCGTACGGCCGGCCAGCACGGACAGCGCGTGCCGGCGGTACGCGGCGGTACCCCGCACGTCGTCGATCGGGGCCGCGGCCGCGGCCACGAGCGCACCGAACTCGCGCGCGGTCGAGTCGGGCAGCCGGCCGCGCGTGTCCCACGGCAGCGCCGCCGCGAGGAAGTCCTCGGCCGCGGTCGCCCGGCGCGGCGTCGGTGCCGCGGATCCGATGCCGGTACCCACCCGGCGCTGTGCGGGGTGCAGCGCGAGCGCGAACGAGCACACCGCGATCACCATCGCGTTGCGCGTACCGACCTTCGCGAACTGCTGCGGCCCGCCCGCGGGCGCCACGAGGAACGCCGCGACCAGCTCGTCCGGGGCGAGCACGCTGCGCTTGGGCCCGGTGAAGAACTCCGCGACCGGTACCCGCCGGACCCCGCGCACGGAGGCCAGCTCGACCAGCGCGTCGCTCGCCAGCAGCGGCGGGTGGGCGTCCCCGGCCGGCGACGCGGAGCCCAGGTTGCCGCCGACCGTGCCCCGGTTGCGGATCTGCGGCGAGCCGACCGTGCGGGAGGCCATCGCGAGGCCGGGCAGCCGGCCGCCCAGCTCGGCGATCAGGCGCCGGGACGTGACGCCGGCGCCGACCCGCAGCAGCGGCCCGTCCGTGCCCCACTGCGTCAGCTCGGCGACCCGGGTCAGGTCGAGCAGTGCCGGTGGGCGGCGCCGGTCGAAGTTCAGCTCGACCATCACGTCCGTACCGCCCGCGATCGGTACGGCCTCCGGCTGCGCCGCCTTCGCCGCCATCGCATCGTCCCATGTGGACGGTTGCAGGAACTCCACGGTCACCACCACGCCAACCCGGCATCGGGTGCGTCCTCGCGCAGCACCGTGCCCTCGATGAGCCCGTACGGGCGGTCCGCGGCGACGTACACCTCGTTGCGATTGTCCAGCCCGAACGGCTCGAGGTCGACCAGCAGGTGGTGCTTGTTGGGCAGCGAGAGGCGTACCTCCGCGATCTCGGGCCGGTGCTCGAGCACGCGGCTACCCATCGCGAAGAGCGTCTGCTGCAACGACCGGCTGTACGTCTGCACGAACGCGCCGACGAGCAGTTCCCGGGTCCGCGCGTACGACTCGTCCCAGGCAGACCCGGTCCCGGCATGCCGCCAGCGTGCCGTCACCGCGGTCGCGAGGATGCGGTCCCGGGTCTCCGGGAGCGTGGTGTACGGATCCTTCACGTAGCCCCAGAACTCCGAGTCCGTCGAGTTCAACAGGATGAGCCCGGTCAGCCCGCAGACCACCCGGGCCCGCGCGCCGTCGTCGCTGACCGTGGCCGTGCGGACCTCGCCGCCGGACCGGGCGAAGGAGTGGTCACCGAGCCGGTCCCAGCCGTACCGC
Source organism: Micromonosporaceae bacterium (assembly GCA_016880465.1). Taxonomy (GTDB): domain Bacteria; phylum Actinomycetota; class Actinomycetes; order Mycobacteriales; family Micromonosporaceae; genus EFPC-2. The sequence continues at coordinate 956 of JAEHDK010000010.1, read as the reverse complement.
TCGATGCCGATCCGGGCCCGGTGGATCGCCGGCTGCGAGTCGACGAAGTGCCGGGCCAGCCGCAGCCCGAAGTCCTCGATCGACTCGATGCCGAACTGCCGCGCGAAGGCGTACACCGTGTTCTTCTGCGAGTCGGTCGGCAGCACGCCGGCGTTGTCGCCGTGGTGCGTCGCGTCGAGGTCTCCGGCGAGCGTGACGCTGACATTCAGATCGACGAGATCGTGCCGGTCGCCGGCGCGCGCCACCCGGACCAGCCGGGTCTCCGCCTTGCCGTACTGGTTCGCGCCGAGCACGATGCCCATCGCTCAACTCCCTCGGTAGGTGGCGTAGCCGAACGGGCTCAGCAACAGCGGCACGTGCTGGTGCCGGCCGGGCTCGGCGACCGCGAAGACGACCGCGACCTCGGGGAAGAACGCGTCCGGGCCGAGGTACGCGGCGGTGTCGAAGACCAGCCGGTAGGTGCCGGCCCGCCAGTGTGCGGCCGGCACCCAGTCCCGCAACCGGCCGTCCGGGTCGGTCGTCCCGGTCGCCACCGGCGCCCAGCCGGCGGCTACCGCCCGGTCCAGCCGTACCGGGACCCCGCCGGCCGGCTCGCCCCGGGCGGTGTCGAGCACGTGGGTGGACAGGCCGGCAAACTCGGCTGTGCTCATGGTTCGCTCCGCTGCACGCCTCGTGCGACGCGCATGACAGCAGCCGTTCCAGCCGCAGCCGGGCGATCTTGCCCAGCTCCGCCCGTACCACCGGCCGTTCGGTCTGCTCGTCGTGCGCGAGCCGGGCGCGCGCGGCGGCGAGCAGCTCCACGTCGGTGCGCCGGCTCGCGAAGATCAGGAAGACATGCCCGAAGCGCTCCTCGTAGGCCCGGTTCGCCGCGGCGAGCGCGGCCCGGGTCGGTGCGTCCGCCCCGGCCACGCCGGCCTGCTCGGCCCGCGACCAGGCCGCCTCCGGTCCGGTGCCGG
>JAEHDK010000382.1 GCA_016880465.1 Micromonosporaceae bacterium | reverse complement strand
TCGCTGTCCGGAGAAAATCTAGTGTCCGGAGAAGCCGGGCTCAAGCTGGAAGCCCTATTCTGCTAGAAGGTGTAGCCGAATTCCAGGAAGATCCGCGATTGGTAGATGACCTCCTCGGAGGTTTCGCCGAGCGCCCTTTCGTACCCTCCAAGGGTCCTCCAGTGCCCCACCTGCCGCCCCAGAGAGGCCAGATGCAGGCGTCGATCGAGGACATCGCGGGGGAGGATTCGATCGGCCGGTACATCGTGGCGCTGGCCGCCGCCACCCGCGAGCACCCGCATGTCCTGGTCGGCGCCTCGCCCCGCGGTTCGCTCGCGTTGCTGCTGCTCGCCCGGGCCCGGGCCGCGCTCGGCGGACGGGACTACGTGATCCCGGAGGACGTCAAGGAGGTCGCCGTCCCCGCGCTCGGGCACCGGATCACGTTGCGGCCGGAGATGTGGCTGCGCCGGGTCGATCCGGCCCAGGTGGTCCACGAGGTGCTGGAGCGTACGCCGGCCCCGGCGAGCGGCGCCCTGCCGACGCATGCGACACCGACCCGGCCGGCGGACGTCGGTATGGGGCCGGGCGCCGAGTCCGGGCGGCAGGTCGCCGACCCGTACCGGTACACCGCCCCGCCGCGGAGCTGACCGGGTGCAACCACAGCCACCACCACCACAACTGCGGTACGCCGTACCGGTGCTGGCCGGCCGGCTGGACCGGCCGATCGCGGATCCGACGCCGACCCCCGCGGGCTGGGTGCCGAGCAAGGCGTTCGGCCGGGCCATCCTGGTCACCGGCCTGCTGATCATCGGGGCGGCGCTGACCGGGCGGATCGATCTCGTCGTTCTCGCGACGCCCTTCGCGTTGGGTACCGCCCTGGCGCTGCGCCGCCGCCCGGAGGCCACGCCGCAGGTCCAGCTCGCGACCGAGCACCAGTTCCTGGCCGAGGGCGGCGCGATCACCGCCACGCTGAGCACCGGCAACTCGGACACGCTGCCGTACGACCTCATGGTGGTCCGGGTCGCCATCGACCCCTGGTTGCGGTTCCGGTACGGCGACCGGCCGTACGTGACCCCCGGCCCGCGCGGCGGCATCGCGGACGTGCCGTTGACCGGCGAGGCGCTGCGCTGGGGTCGGTACACCCTCGGGCCGGCGATGGTGTGGGCGGCGGCCTGCGACGGGCTGCTCGTCAGCCCGCCCAGCTATGCCGTTCAGGAGAACATCAAGGTCTACCCGCTGACCGAGTCGTTCCGGGCCGCCGAGGCGATGCCACGGGCGGCGGGCCTGGTGGGCGGCCACCGGTCCCGCCGGCCGGGCCAGGGCGGCGAGCTGGCCGGGGTACGGATCTTCGCGCCGGGGGACCGGCTGCGCCGCATCGACTGGCGGGTCTCGCTGCGCAGCCGGCAGCTGCACGTGGCGGCCATGCTGTCCGACCGCGATGCCGAGGTGGCGCTGCTGCTCGATGTGCTGACCGAGGCCGGCCGGTCGGGCGGGATCTACGGCGCCGCTTCGGTATTCGACATCACGGTGCGGGCGGCGGCCGGGATCGCCGAGCACTACCTGAACCGGGGCGACCGGGTGTCGTTGCTGGAGTACGGCTACCGGGTACGGCGGCTGCGGGCGGGGTCCGGCCGGAAGCAGTACCTGACCGTCCTGGAATGGCTGCTCGACGTGTCGCCGGCGAACTCCGGGTACGAGCCGCCCGCCGTCATGTTCGGGCCGCACATGATCTCCAGCAACGCGCTCGCGGTGGTGCTGACGCCGCTGATCGACCAGCGGTCCGCCGGGCTGCTCGCCCGGCTGGCGCAGGGCGGGCGGTTCGTGATCGCGGTCGATACGCTGCCGCGCAAGCTCGTCGTGCCGGTACGCACCGCGTGGGGCGAGACCAGTACGCGGCTGTGGCTGATGGAGCGGGCCAACACGATCGGGCAGCTGCGGGAGCACGGGATCCCGGTCGTCGCGTGGGCCGGTAGCGGCAGCCTCGACGAGGTGCTGCGGGACGTGTCCCGGATCGCGGCCGCCCCGAAGACGGTGTACCGGTGAGCGCGAGGAGCGGGCGGTGAGCGCCTTCGTCCGGGACCTGCGCGAGGTGGGCGGCGGGTTGCGCAGCCGGATCCGCCGCTTGCTGACGCTCGTCGCGCGGGCCACCGCGCTCCCGCTTGTCGTGAAAGGCGCGATCTGGTTCTGGGTGATCGTCGCCCTGGTCGTGGCGGTGCCCACCACGGCGCTGCTGACCCCGCCCGGGATCCCGCTGCTGCTGTTCGGTGCTCTCGCCGCGGCCGCACCCCGTACCCGGATGGTGACGGCCGCGCTACTGGCGCCCATGGTCGCCTGGGTGGTCGCCACCGCCGCGTTCGGTACGCCGGCCTCGCCGGTCCGGCTGCTCTTGCTGGCCAGCTCGCTGTACCTGGCGCACAGCTCCGCCGCGCTGGCCGCCCAGCTGCCGTACGACGCGATCGTGTCGCCGGCCGTGGTGCTGCGCTGGTTCGGCCGCACCGCGGTCGTCCTTGCGGGTACCGCGCTCGTCGGCCTGTACGTACTGCTCGCCGGCCAGCTGTTCGACGGGGCGGCCACGCTGCTCGCCACCGTGGTGGGGTTCGCGGTGGCGGTCGGTGTCGTCGGGCTGCTCAGCCGGCTGCTGCGCCGCCCGTAGCGGCGCCGCGTAACGCCGTCGGGGACGCTGCGCGACAATTGCCTGGTGAACCCGAAGCGGATCCTGGTCGTCGGCGCCGGCCACGTGGGGCTCTACGCCGCCCTCCGGCTGTCCCGCAAGCTCTCCCGGCGGCAGGCCGAGGTGACCGTCGTCGACCCGCAGTCGCACATGACGTACCAGCCGTTCCTGCCCGAGGCGGCGGCGGGCAACATCTCGCCGCGGCACTCCGTCGTCCCGCTGCGCCGGGCCCTGCGGCGGTGCACCCTGCTGTCCGGCGAGGTGACCCGGATCGAGCACGCCCGGCGGGTGGCGACCGTCCAGCCGCTCGTGGGCCCGCCCCGGCAGATCGGCTACGACCATGTCGTCGTGGCCCCCGGCTCGGTGTCCCGGACGCTGCCGATTCCCGGCCTGCGCGAGTACGCGGTGGGGTTCAAGACCATCGGCGAGGCGATCTACCTGCGCAACCACGTACTCGAGCAGCTCGACGTGGCGGCCACCACGGACGACCCGGCGACCCGGAAGCGCGCCCTGACGTTCGTCTTCGTCGGCGGAGGTTACGCCGGCATCGAGGCGCTCGCCGAGATGGAGGACATGGCGCGCGACGCGCTGCGCTACTACCCCGAGCTCGCTCCGGACGACATGCACTGGGTCCTCGTCGAGGCGACCCAGCGCATCCTGCCGGAGGTCGACCCCGACATGGGGGCCTACACCGTCCAGCAGCTGCTCAAGCGCAGGCTGGACATCCGGCTCGGTACGTTGCTGGAGTCCTGTGTGGAGGGTGACGTACGGCTGTCCGACGGCGACGCGTTCGCGGCCGACACGATCGTCTGGACCGCTGGTGTCAAGCCGCATCCGATGCTCGCCGCGACCGACCTGCCGCGGGACGCCAAGGGTCGGATCACCTGCCTGCCCACCCTGCAGGTGGTCGCGCCCGATGGGTCCATTGTGGACGGCGCATGGAGCGCGGGGGACTGTGCCGCGGTGCCCGACCTGACCGCGGCCCAGCCCGGTGCCCTGTGCTCGCCGAGCGCGCAGCACGCCGTCCGCCAGGCGGCGCGCCTCGCCGACAACATCCGCGCGGTGCTCCGGGACCGGGCACCCACTGCGTACCGGCACCGGCACGTCGGCTCGGTCGCGAGCCTGGGGCTGCACAAGGGCGTCGCACAGGTCTACCGGATCAAGCTCACCGGCATCCTCGCCTGGTTCATGCACCGGACGTACCACATGAGCCGTATCCCGTCGCTGAACCGCAAGATCCGGGTCATCGTCGACTGGACGCTGGCCTTGTTCCTCAAGCGCGAGGTCGTCCCGCTCGGCGGGCTGCACCAGCCGCGCGAGCCGTTCACCGAGGCGTCGAAGGCGCCCTAGGCAGCGATCTTCCAGGTCCAGGTACCGGCGATCTGGCGGCCCGGGCCGAGCAGCGCCTCCAGGGTGGTACGCAGCTCCGCCTGGTACGGGCCGTCCGCGAGCGCCACGCACGACGCGCCCCAGAACGCGAGGTCGCGCCGGGCCTGCTCGCGCTCGCCGTCGCCGATCGGCGGGACCTCGCCGGTCCGGGCGACGTCCTTGAGGAGCTGCGAGGTCGGCTGCGAGTACGTACCCACGGAGGCGCGTTGCCGAGGCCCGTACGGCCCGATGAAGAACCCCTCGGGGATGCCGAACGCGCCGTTGGCCGCGGCTGCCCAGCGCATCGCGTCCGGATCGGGCGGGGTGGGCAGCGGCACCGGTACGAGCACACCGCCCGGCTGCACACACTCCCGCCAGTGCCCCTGGGTGATGAAGGCGGGCACCGGCGCCCGGTCGGCGGTCGGCAGCGGCGCGGGGAGCAGGGGCAGCAGTGCGACGGCGACGCCGGCGGCCACGAGCCGGTGGGTGACCGTGTCTTCCGCAGCGGCCCGGTCAAGAGCGAGCACGAGCAGCGTGCCGAGCAGCGGGACCAGCGCGATCGCGAACCGCATCGGTAGCGCGCCGTCGACGACGCGCCAGCCCTGCAGGAGTACGTAGAGACCGGCGTGCTGGGTCCGGGCGCCGTTGATCACGAGCTGGGGGCCGAGCGACAGCCACGCCATCAGCATGGCGGGCAGGACCAGCGCCCAGGTCAACGGGTGGCGGCGCAGCCAGACGACGAGCAGGACCACGGCCACGAGCAGCGGCCAGCCGAGGAACGTGTTGTACTCGGCGGCGCCGGTGCTCAGCCGCGCGGCCCCGGCCGAGCCGAGCAGCGACAGCGGCGAGAAGGCGGCGAAGCTCGCGAGGTCGGCGGAGAAGTACGCGGGGTTGAACGGCCCGTTGGGTACGTGTTGCGGTCCCGCGAACTGGACCCACAGCGGGTACGCGAGCAGCGCCGTCGCCAGCCCCGCGGCGAGCCCGAGGCCGGCGGCGAAGCGCGGCGCGAGCCGGGCCGCGTACGCCGGCCGCGCTATGGCGTACCCGAACGTGACGAGCGCGAGCGTCACCGCGGTG